>JAYTFV010000067.1:0-6438 GCA_043734065.1 Planctomycetota bacterium | reverse complement strand
TGGGGCGTGCCGAAGATTCGCGAGTCCGGGGACAACACCGGACGCTGGGCGTTCCTGACCGGGTGGGTCTCGGTCATCGTGTTCGCGTTCTATCTGCTGAAGACCGAGAACTACAACTACGGGGGCGGCAGCGTGGCCTTGCGGTGGATGCAGTGGCTGGCCCCGGCGTGGGTGCTGGTGATGCTGCCCGCGATTGAGGTGATCGGAAAGAACCGCTTTGGGCGAGTGGGGCTGCTGACAACCTTGGCATGGTCGGTCGTCTTTGCGTGGTGTCCGAGCGATGGTCCGTGGAAGCAGTCGGCTCTGTACACCTTCATGGAGAAGGCGGGCTGGATCGACTACAGCGATCCCAAGCCGACACTTCCGCGTCTGGTCTACAGCTGGATTTACACACTCCCCGACGGGATGCAGGCCGATCCCGACTACTGGGTCGAGTTGACGACCGACTCCGCGACGGATGGTCGGGAGACGCTGCGAATCAGCGACGGTGGCCCCGCCGGTTCAGCGGGGATGCCGCTGCGGCGGATCGATTTTTCCTGGAACGGTGGACGTGTGAAGGAGACGGTCTTCATCAACCGGAGTGCGTTCCTGGCGGGCAAGCCCGTCGGGGACTGTGTGATGACCGGCCCGGAGACCCTGCGACCGGCGAAGGAGGCGATCCGCCTGGTCAGTGGACTGCCGTTCCCCGTGCAATACTGGATCTCGTCGATCAAGTATCTCCCCACGTTGATTCAGAAGGACGCCATTAAGTGTCAGCAAGTGTACGGCTATGTCCAGGAGCCGACCCGGCACTACACCCGCAACGTCTGGTTCAGCGAGCAGATCCCGTTCGGCGTCGTGCAGATGGAGATTGAAATCCGCGCCTCCCGAAGTGCCCTCCCGCATGCGGTGCAGAAGTATTGGATCACGAAGGTCGGCAAGCAATTCGCTGTCGAGGAGAAGACGAGCGTGGGAGAGGGGAAATAGGGGAGTGGAGAGTGCAGCTCTCTCAGGCGGAAAGCCCATGACGGAATATGCTATTCTCTGGAGCAGAGCCCGCAGGGGCCCTGCGTGTCCAGTGGTCGCGAGCCATCACAACCCACAATCCAAGAGGCCGGACACATGTCATCCCGTCCCCCGGTGGTCGAAACGATCGACGACGTGATGGCCGACATGCTGCGCGGCAAGACGGAAGTCGAGCGGTTGAAAATCGCGGGCCGCATGTGGCGATCCGCACGAGTCATCTTGAGAGCGGCCATTCGGGCGGAACATCCGGATTGGGACGATCAGCACCTCAACCGAGAGATCGCACGCCGCATCAGCCACGGAATGGTCTCCGATGAGCGCCTCTGAACTCCAACTCTACCAACTGATGTAGATCGTGGCCGACTTCCTGGAGGGGCAGGGAGTCTCGTATCGCGTGGTCAGCTCGATGGCCAGCATGTCGTATGGGGAACCTCGCTTCACGAACGATGTCGACATCCTGGCCGATCTCAAACTGGACGGCGTGGCTCCGCTCTGTGCCGCCTTTCCGACACCCGATTACGACATCTCTGAATCGGCAGCCAGAGAAGCCATCCTTCGCTGGCGGCAGTTCAACATCCTGCACATCCCGTCCGGATTGAAGGTCGACCTCATCATCCCCCCGGATAGCGACTTCGCCCGCTCGGAACTGTCGCGCGGTCGGCAACTCACCAGCGAAGGTGAGTTCTCCGTGTGGTTCGGTTCACCGGAGGATGTGCTGTTAAACAAGCTCGTCTTTTACAAAAGCGGCGGTTCCGACAAACACCTGCGAGATATCGCCAGCATGCTGAAGATCCAGGGGGACCGCATCGAGCGGACTCACATCGAGCAGTGAGCTGCGAAGCTCGGTGTGCGAACCGAATGGCAACTGGTCTGCGAGCGAATGCTGCGAGGCGGCGATCATTAACGTCTCAGCAAGGCCACACTCGACAGTTCGGCGAGGCGTACTCGGGGGCCTGTGCTGTCTCGCTGCCAGCGGCGCTGTGAGCGGGTTACTCTTGGCCGGGCTGGGGTGGCTGATTCCCGTGGAATTCGTCCAAAGGTGGGCCTTCTAACAAGCCTCTGCCAACGACTCCGATGCTCTTCGAGTCTCTGGGGATGGCCGAATCGCTGCCATGGGTGCGCGGTGGCTGGGGTTGGTACTCGCCGGAGCTGATCTTGTGCTGTTGCCCTGACGCAGGAGCCAGAGGCATTGAAAGGCGAGTCCGTCCCCCGTAACCTCTTGTGGCCCGACCACTCAGACACTCCAGGTCGTGTCTGGCCCCCTCGCCGTGAGACGTAGCCCGTTCCGCAGATGCCGCGCATTTCGCCACCCGACGAAGAAGAGAACTGTCATGGGAAGAAACTTCGAGAATCGCAAGAACGCGATCTTCAAAACAGCAGCGCAGAAAACCAAGCTGTACTCCAAGTACGCCAAGCAGTTGTACGTTGTCGCCAAAAACGGCGTGCCGAACCCCGAGGCCAATCCGGCGTTGCGGAGCATGGTGGAGAAAGCCAAGAAGGATCAGATACCGAGCCACGTCATTGAGAAGGCGATTCAGAAGGCGGCTGGCACCGGGGGCGAGGACTTTCAATCGGCCCGCTACGAAGGTTTCGGTCCCGGGGGCTCCCTGGTCATCGTCGATTGTTTGACGGATAACATGACGCGGACGATTGCCGAGATCCGCAACTGCTTCACGAAGTCTGGCTGTAAGCAGGGGGCTCCGGGATCTGCCGCTCTCCATTTTGACCACTTGTCGGTTCTGTCGTTCCCCGGGGACAATGAAGATGAAGTGCTGGATGCGATGCTCAACGCCGATGTCAATCTCGATGACCTCGAAAGCGAAGCGGGCCGCCTGACGATCTTTGCGCCTCCCAGCGAGTTTTACAAAGCCAAAGCGGCGCTCTTGGCAGCGTTCCCCAAGACCGAGCTGGAAGTCCAGGAGATCACCTTTCTCCCTCAGTCCAGCAAGTCACTGAGTGCGGACGACTTGCCGGTATTCCAAAAGCTCTTCGACATGCTGAACGACTGCGATGATGTGCAGGATGTGTATCACAACGTCGACTTGCCGAGTTAAGCCGGCGGGCGTGAAGAGAGTCCCCCCGCTGGCTTCAGTGTGCGGAAGCCGACTTCGCCGCGATCCCCAGCTCATCGACACTCCGCACCGTAAGGGCCACAGGCCGATGGTCCGACGCCCGCGTCCACAGGTGGCGGCAACTCGTCACCTCCACGCGCGGGCTGGCCCACGCCTGGTCGATGGCCAGCACCGGACAGGGGATCGGCCAGGTGGCGCGGTAGCCCTGCCCTGCCAGGTCGAACGCCAGAGTGTATTGAGATCGGAGCGGGGCCAGCAGCGCTGAGTCGGCGGGAGTATTAAAATCTCCCAGCACGAGTGTCGACTCACCGGCCAGCGGTGCCACCACCTCAGCCAGGTGAGCCAGCGGCTCGCGGCGAGACCAGAAGGGGTTGGCCTGAATGTCAACGATGAACAGGGTCAGCGTCTGCCCGTGGACCGTCGTCGTGATCTGCCGGGCGCGGCTGCCATCGGGGAATTCGTGGACGGTCGATTCGCCCGATTCACCGCGTGTCAGCAGTACGATCCCCGCCCCGAGCAGTGACACCTTGTACCCCGGACAGCCAGCCTTCCAGTGATGCCGCGTCTCCTCGGTTCCAATCCCGGCCTCGACCAGAGCGACCATGTCCGCGTCCCAGCTGCGAACTTCGGCGGTGACTTCGTCCCAACCTCGATGAATGCGGCAGGCGTTCCAGAAGACGACCTTCACATCGCGGGTCTCGCTGCGATCAGGTTGAGATCGCCAGTCCTCGGACCCGACGCCAATGATCAGCAGTGCCGAGCAAATCGTCCAGCGGATCAATCGCTTGCGTTCCTTTCGCTGAAGGAACGTCAGAGCCAGAGTGACCACTGCCAGCACCTGCAGCGGCAACCCGTAGTACAGCGCCGACAGACCGAACACCTGATCCCGCGCCAGCCGCGCGAAGACACCGACGGCTATGACGCCATAGAGGACGCACACCGTCCAACTGTGCAGGCAGCTCCCGAGCGAGCGAACCTCGGCGGGAGGCACTGTCAACGGCGGAACGGGGTCGAACTGAGTCATGTGGAGTGTCGAGAAGGGAGGTCAATGGCCCCAGTTTGGAAGCATGATGACTCCAGTTTCCTTCCGTCCGAATCCAAATCACTTGTAATGCGACCGATCAGCCTGCATTTGTCCGCATTCTCCCACACGGTGGGGGTTCTGCGGGTGGTGGCGATTGTGGCGAGTCCGCCGCGTGCCAGCCAGCCCGTTTAGCCGCGACGCGAAGTCTTCGAAGCGGAGCGGGGGACCTCGGTCGCTGTGTCCAGTGCCGCCTCGATGTGACGACGAAACTGCCACACGGATTCGAGGAACTCCTCGTCGGTCGCGTCCCACAATCCACGCCCATGCAGGTCGGTACACAACTCACCGATGGCGGCCAGCAACTGCCCGGCCCGCATTTCGGGGGTCAGCTCGCTCAACGATTGGAGGGCCGTAAATAGCTCTCCCCGCAACTGGTCCACACTCACTGGGACTGCACTCATGATCGATCCCTCACACTTGGGGAATTGGCTCGGCTCCGTCGGTATCGACCGACCACGAGAACCGGAACAGTCTCGCCGGGACTGAGCTTCGCAATCCGAGTGGCCCGCGTGACACCGTCAGCGATCTCCAGCAGACCATCTGGATCCTCATAAACCTAGATCGGTGGTATCCCGTTCCTGGAGGAACCGAACTCTCGAATCTGTCGGTGGAGCTTCCACAAGTCGCAACCGCTGGCACGACTCGGAGGAAGTCGCAGTTCGCGAGGATCAACTTCCCGAATGGGCTGTTTCGTTGATTCAATGTCCCCCCCTGCCTGGGCAGTCACAAGCGAAAGTCTTCGCGGCGATGCGGGGACGCTCCGCTCCGAAGACTTCGCGTCGCGGCGAATCGCGTTTGGTTTCGTCTCCGTCGACCGTGTGATAAGGTGTCCCCGATGCGTCTTCTGGACGCACCCGTCCCGTGTTCGAGTTCGCCCGCTCTTGAGGTCTCCCCATGTCCGAATCGCACGTCCCCTCCACGGCTTCCGTCAGCCCCCTGGCCCTCCCGCGTCGGTCCTTCCTCGCCGCAGCTGCTGGTGCGATCGGTATGGCAGCGGCGGCGGCCAATGCCCGCGACTATGGCCCCGGGGCTGAGCCGGTCCGCTATCCCGACCCGGACATCGTGACCCTCGACCCTCGCTTCAAGAAGTACGCCCTGGGCAACACGCCGATTCAGCGGATCTATCACAGTAATGAGATGCTCTGGGCGGAAGGCCCCGCGTGGAACGGCGTCGGGCGGTATCTGCTGTGGTCGGATATCCCGAACAACGCGCAGCATCGCTGGCTGGAGGAGGATGGCCACGTCAGCACGTTCCGCAACCCCGTCGGCAACAGTAACGGCAACACGTTCGATCACCAGGGCCGCCAGATTTCCTGCGAACATGGCAACCGCCGCGTCGTACGGTATGAGTTCGATGGCAGCTTGACCGTGCTGGCCGACAAGTTCGACGGCAAGTCGTTCAACGCCCCCAATGATGCGGTGGTCCATCCCAACGGCGACATCTGGTTCACCGACCCCGGCTATGGCAGCTTGATGAACTACGAGGGGAACAAGGCCAAGGGGGACTCGAAGCAGCCCTACCAGAAGGAGGCGGTCTACCGCATCGATGGCAAGACGCTGAAGATCGAAAAAGTCACGGACGAGATCTTCAAGCCGAACGGGCTGTGCTTCTCGCCGGACTATAAGAAGCTGTACGTGGCCGACACGGGAGCTTCGCACTACCCGGAGGCTCCGAAGAACATCAAGGTGTGGGACGTGGTGGAGGAGAAGAAGCTGGCAGGCGGGAAGGAGTTTGCTTCGATGAAGCTCATCGACTTTGATGCCATGAGGGGAGGGCCCAGCGATGGCGCGGACGGAAAGCCCATTATCCCGATGCAAGCCGGTATGGCCGACGGCATCCGCTGTGACATCGACGGCAACATCTGGGCCAGTGCGGGCTGGGTCGGCGAAGGCTACGACGGCGTGCATGTCTTCGAGCCGACCGAAGGGGTCCGCATCGGCCAGATTCGCCTCCCCGAGATCTGCAGCAACGTCTGCTTCGGCGGCACCAAACGCAACCGCCTGTTCATGACCGCCAGTACCTCCGTCTACGCCGTCTACACCGAGGCCCAAGGGGCTCACATTACCTGAGATGCACTCGGTTGAAGTATCTCCGTCCCAAGCTCCGCTTGGGACGGAATATCCTCGAAGCTCCGCTTCGCCCGCGTGCCTAAACGCAGCGAGCGGGCGGACGTAAGTCCCCCGTGCCCGAACGACGCGCTCCGACCGAACAGCGGGTTTGAAAGCGATCGAGCGTCGCACGGCACGTTGGATTCACGTCCAACGCTCGCTGTCGAA
>JAYTFV010000066.1:0-3678 GCA_043734065.1 Planctomycetota bacterium | reverse complement strand
GCAAACCGGCGGCCTGCAACTCCGCTTCAAACTGCGGGCGCAGGATGCCGTCGCCAACGAACAGGAAGCGGACGTTGGGGCAGCGCTCGACGATGGCCTTCGCCGCGCGAACGATGAACTCGTGCCCCTTGAGCGGAAAGAGTCGGGCCACCTTGCCGATGACGATGTGCTCGGGAAGCAGCCCCAACTCGCGACGGACCTCCTGCGGCGGTCGGGGCGGCGTGAGAAACGGTTCGACATCGAAGCCGCTGTAGACCGTCACGAACTTGCTGCGCGGGGCGACTCCCGCCGCAACGTACTGGTCGGTCATCGCATCGCAGACCGAGATGAACTTGTCGGTCCGCTTCGCCGCCCAGCGTTCGAGCGACTGGTAGACGCGATGCGCCAGCCAGCTCTGTCCGTAATGAAACGACGCGCCGTGAATCGTGTGGACGCACGGCAGTCGCAGCTTCGCGGCCACGGCTCGCCCGATGATCCCCGCCTTGGACGAGTGCGTGTGCAGCAAATCCGGCTTAATCTCGCGCAGCATCCGGATCAGCTCGCGATACGTCCGCCAGTCCTGCCACGGATGAATGGCCCGCCGCGACGAGTCGATGATCCGCAGATCCAGCCCGCCGCGCCGCGCCCGTTCCTCCAGTGATCCCTCCGGCCCCAACCCCGGCCCCGTGATGAGCGTCACCTTGTCGCCGAACAGATGGTGCTGATCCTCTACGGTCAGCAGTGTGTTCTCCTGCGCCCCGCCAACGATCAGGCGCGTGATGTAGTGAACGATGTGCATGGTGAAGAAAGAGTCAGGAGACAGGAGGAAGAAAGTGACGTTTGGTTGCCGTCGATTAGGAATCCTTTGTCGGCCCGCGCTCCAGTTGTTCCACGTCGGCCAAGTCCTGTGTTCTGCCTGCGGAGCGTTTGGACTGAATCAGGCTGGCGAGGTCGATGAAGTTCACCTCGACACCGTCAAGGCTGGCCACGATTCGCGACGCGAAACACTTGCGAAATGACAACGTGGCCAGTCCCACCAAGAGATCAATCCGCAATGGCGGGTTTCCCAACTGAATGACCTGATTCGGCTCGGTGAAATCGGCCTCGGTGAGCCGCAGCGATGCGAATCCAAATTCGTTCAGCACGGCGACCATCCGCCTGGCATTGGCCTGGGAGACGTCGAGCCAGATATCAAGATCCTTCGTGTATCGTGGGTGACCGTGGTACGCGACGGCGTATCCGCCGATGACCAGATACCGAACTTGGAACGAGTTCAACAATTGAACAAACTCTTTGAAATCGGGGCTGAGCATCGTACTTCCACCGAATGTACTCTTGGCGAATCTCTTCCAGCGCCGCGAGGCGTGCCTCGGGCGGCTGGCTCAACCAAAAAGCGACATCGTTCGTCGGCTCACCGAGCCGCGTCTTGTTCGCCACCATTGCCATCTGTCGAACGCGGGCCATCGTCGTCTTCCGTCGGGGACTCAATCGAAATGGCTGTCATGCGCGGGTCACCACCTTCGCATGGCACCTCGCCGTAGCACTATAATCGGTCGCGTCCCCTTTGGCACTTTGTCGCAACTGTCGAGGAATCTGGTCATGCCGACCACGCCGTTCTCTCACTGCATCCCTCCGTTGGCTGGACTCTGTTCATTTGAGGAGGCTCAGCGGGCGGTGCTGTCCGTCGAGGAGTGCGTCGGCTGGATGAAGCGGCTGCATTACGTGCTGGTCCGGTTGCACGGGATGCTCACCGCGCGGATCACGGCCGAGCCGGTGTATGAGCTCAAGACGGCGTTCAGCCTGCATGCCTATCTGTGTGCCGAGCATGCCTCGGCGTATCGGCAACGGGTGAGCGAACTGCGCGAACCGCCGCTCGGCCTGGACGTCGTGCCGCATGAGGCGATGAAGTTGCTGTGCGACGAAGTGCTTTGTGCGCCGAGTCACGTCGAATTGGTCGTCGGCATTTACGAGGTGATCGTTCCCGCGCTGATCGAATCGCTCGAACAGTACCGGGCCACGACGAACCCACTCGCCGACGCACCGACCGTCCGGCTGAACCGCTTCTGTCTGCTGGAGCTGGAAGATATGGGAGCCTTCGGTCAGCAGGCGGCCGAGTGTCTCGTCGATGACGCCGAGCGCGAACGGCTTCGACCGTGGGTCGCGTTGCTGCGCGAGTGCCTTGAGACTGTGGGAGGTATTTCGGGACGTGGTGGTGAGACGGCCGAGCCTCTTGTCCCCTCTCCCCCGTCTTCGGGGGAGAGGGCTAGGGTGAGGGGGCCGAATGGTGATGACGGTGTGTCGGACCGAGACGGCTTCCGTGCATCTTTGAACTCAGTCGGGGAGTCTCTCGAAACGATCAGCCCCCCTCACCCTAACCCTCTCCCCCCCAAGGCGGGGGGCGAGGGGACAAGACCGGTGATCGATCCATCAACTTCAATTCTCTCGCCCCACTTCTCGGCGACACCGTTCCAGTACGACCCGGTCCCCAAACGCGACGCCCGCTTCACCGATTCGCACAACGCGGGGGTCAATCCGGAGGCGTTTCTGTACGACGACCGCTTCGCCGCGCGGGACAAGGTATTGATGATGTTCTACAAGAGGCTGCGCGAGATCGACGTTCCCGAGATGATGGCCAGCATCATTCACCAGACGCGGGGGAAGCCGTGGAAGTTCTATCGCGACATGTCGCGGCAACTGTGGGATGAGGCTCGTCACGCGATGCTCGGTGAGGTCGGGTTCGTCCACCTGGGGATCGACTGGTCGCAGATCCCGATCAACTTCACGTGGTCGCTGAACCTCAACACGCAGCTCACGCCGCAGGAGCGTCACGCGGTGCTGTTCTTCATCGAGCAGGGCCTGATGCCGCGCTCGGGCAAGCGGTACGAGTGGGAGGTCGGCCAAGCCTCGGGCGTGCCGCTGTCGGCCCTGTTCCAAGACTTCGACTGGGCCGATGAGGTTCTGCATTCGCAGATCGGCCGCGAGTGGTACGTGAAGGATTATGGAGACCTCAACGCCGCGCTCGCCTACGGTGACCGCTGCTGGTCAAAAGTCCTCAGCCACTGGCGAGCGTATCTCGATCAGGGTCTGACCGAACACCGCAACTGGTGGCCCGACATTTACCGAGCCGCCTGCCAACACTGGGGCGTCACCCCCGACCCCGCCGCGCTGGCCTTCGACACCACTTACGAAACGATCCGTGCCGACTTGGCCGACATCTCGGCATCGGGATGAGATTAGCCTAACGTGACTCTTGAAACCGCTTCCAGCAAGAATTTCTCGCGTTTGTGTGGCGGGGTCAGAGTCTGCCACACCGCCATGAAAAACACCCCATCGACAGACGAGGCGCGAGCGATCATGATGCTGTTGGCCTTTCCCGTCTGAATCATGCTGGCCGTCCGGCCTTGGATTTCCTCCCATGAAACCAATCACTCCCGAAGCACCGCCAGCAACGAAATCAGCCGCCAAGTTGCCTGTCGTTTCCAGTGAGTACCGCCCGCACGAACGCTGGTTGGTGCGCGGGCTGCTGACACTCGGAGTGGTGGTGATCGTCGCGGGCCTGTGGCAGACGATCGGTCGCGATGCGTTGTCTTCCGCGCGGCGCTTGCCGGTCTTTCGTAAAGTGGCCCCGTTGCCGGAAGCGGATGTGACGGTGAGCCGCTCCGACATGAGCGACGTCTCGTCTCGCGCGGCCTCTTCCTC
>JAYTFV010000065.1:0-4322 GCA_043734065.1 Planctomycetota bacterium | reverse complement strand
CGAATCAGCGGAAAGGCATCCCGCAACCGCCCCGAGCGGGCCACCCTGCCCTCCACCTCCAGCAGATAGCCCAAGGCAAACAGATTCACGACGGGCACAGCTGCGATGACCGAGAGGAGGAAGATCAGGCTCCCCAGCCCGAACAGCAGTTGAAACGACCAGATCAAGAACGCGATGGGCTTTCGCCACGGGACGGGGCACGCTGGCAACCGACCATCGTCCACACCGGGGGCGTGGCCGGAGTTGGAATCGGATGGGTCGACACCGTCGCTCGCGGGGGGCAGAATCCACGCTGCCTCGGACGACAACACCTCGTCGTCGAGGAAGGCGTCCGGAAAGATCGTGGATTCGGCGGGTTTCATCGGTTCTGCTTTGAGGAACTGGGCATGGTGAGTGTACATTGGGTTTACCATATACGCAGCCGGGAAGTTTCGGCGAAAACTGAAACGCCGGATTCGGGGGTGAGGTAAATTCGAACGTGGGATAGGCTTCCAGCCTGTCGTCGCCGGATTCTCCGAATCCGGTGCAGGGGCGTCCGCCGTCAGGCGTCGCTCCGTTCGGCGGACGCCCCTCCACCGGACTCGGAGAGTCCGGCGACTTTGCCTATCTCACGAGGAGTGTTCGACATGCGATGGAAATCTGTGTTACCGGCGATTCTCGTCGTCGCGGGTCTGGCCGTGCTGACATCGATCGCAGTGACCAGCCCGGTCCAGAACCTCAATCCGCCGGAGATGCGCGACCCGGTCGCAGGCGACCTCCAACCGGTCGCCACGCGCGTCGATCAGTTGCTCCTCGCCCAATTGACTGCCGCGGGGGTCTCACCGGCTGCCAAGGCTGACGATCTGACTGTCCTGCGACGGCTCTCGCTGGCTCTGCTGGGGACGATCCCCTCGCTGGAGGAAATTCGCCGGTTCGAGGCAGACGCCCGGCCCGATCGACTGGCGATCTGGACGAATGCCCGGCTGGACGACAACCGATTTTCGGATTACTTCGCTGAACGGCTGGCCCGGGCCTACGTCGGGGTCGAGGGGGGGCAGTTCCCGATCTATCGCCGCGACCGTTTCACCGCCTGGATTGGTCAGCAGTTAAAGGATCGGGCTCCCTATGACCAGATGGTCCGCAAGTTGATCGCGGAAGAGGGAGTTCCCACCGACAAGGCTGCGGTGAACTTTGCCGTGGCCAGCCGGGCGAACGAGGAATTCGACGCCAACAAGCTGGCCGGTCGGACGGTGCGAGCTTTTCTCGGTCAGCGGATCGATTGCGCTCAGTGCCACGACCATCCCTTCGCCCATTGGAAGCAGAAGGAATTCGAAGGGCTGGCGGCCTGCTTCGGACAGCTCGCTCTTTACCCCGTGGGCGTGATTGATAACACGGATAAGAAGTACATCATCGAGGACCGCGTGACGCTCGAAAAGCGGACCGTGGAGCCGAGTGTGCCGTTCGCCTCCGAAAGTTATCCCAGCCAGGGAACGCGGCGTGAACGTCTCGCCCAGTGGGTGACGCACCCGAGCAACAAACGCTTCGAGCGGGCCATCGCCAACCGGGTCTGGGGCCTGTTGTTCGGGAAACCCTATCTGGCCGATCGATCGGTCGACGACCTGCCCGACCCCGACGATGCCGAGTTCAAGACCCGGACCGAAGTTCTCGATCTGCTGGGGGCCGACTTCCGTTCACACGGCTGCGACCTGCGAAGACTGATCCAGGTCATCACCTCCACGGAGGCGTACCGTCGCAGCTCGCGGCACCCGTCTTCCGACGCGGTCGTGTTGGAAGAAGCTGAGAAATTGTGGGGCGTGTTCCCGCTCAATCGGCTGCGGCCGGAGCAGGTGATTGGGGCGATGCTGCAGAGCAACTCGGTGAAGACGATCGACCAGAACTCACACCTGTTTTCGCGTGCTTTTCGCTACTTCAAAGAGCAGAATTACGTGAAGGAATTCGGCGACCCCGGCGAGGCGGAACTCGAACAACGCACAGCCACGATCCCCCAGACCCTGCTCAACATGAACGGCGAATTCGCCCGCGACATGTCGCAAACCGGTCTCTTCGCGACGCCGGGGACGCTCAGGCAATTCTCGCCGACGAATGACGCTCTGCTCGACAATGCATATCTGACGTGCCTGACCCGCAGGCCGACGGAAGCCGAGCGGACCTACTTCAAGAGCCAGTTGACAGAGCGACCGAAGGACGCCGACAACGCCGTGATCGAAGACCTGTTCTGGACGTTGTACAACTGTGAAGAGTTCACGTGGAACCACTGAGGAAGTTTTCAGTTGTCAGTTGTCAGTTGTCAGAACTGTTTCGGAATCGATGTTCACGGAAGAGTTTTGGAACACTAATCTTCACTGATAAACACTAATCCAGAACAGACAGAATTCCTGGATTAGTGTTTATCAGTGAAGATTAGTGTTCCTCTCTCCTCCTCCTGTTGCACTTCTGTGAACAACAATTCTGAACAAGCTCGGAGCGATCAGCCAGAAAGCCCAGGGGTTGCAACCCTTGGGCTTCCCCTCTGTCGATCAACCATCAACCATCAACCTCTTCGAGCCTCCCATGTCTCACTCCTCCTCCATCGACTGGTCCCGCCGTGATGCTCTGCGAATCGCACTAACGGGCGGTGTGTCGTTTCTACTTCCGGCGATTGAAGGCCGGGCGGTCGAGCAGCGCGGACCGCAGCGTCCGAAGAGCCTCATCACGCTCTGGATGGGCGGCGGGCCGAGCCAGATGGATACGTGGGATCCGCACCCCGAGTCGCCGAACAGCCTGAACATCAAGGCGATCGACACCACAGCTCCGGGCGTCAAGATTTCCCACCTGCTCCCCCAGATGGCCGAGCAGATGCAACACCTCACGATCATCCGCTCCATGACCTCGAAGGAGGGCGACCACGAGCGCGGATCGTACTTTGTGCAGACCGCCTATCGCCCCGACCCGACGGTGCGGCATCCGTCATTGGGAGCGATCCTGACTCATGAACTCCCCGATCCGAAGATCGAGATCCCGAACAGTGTGGCCCTCAGTGATAGCCAGGACTTCGCTGTCCCGCGCGGCGGCTACCTGGGCGATCAGTTCGATGCCTTCCGCGTCTACGATCCCGGCCAGAACCTGCAAAACATGCGGCAGGGCGTCGACCAGGCCCGGCAGGATCGACGGCTGGCGAACCTCGGCGTCGTCTCGGACGCCTTCCGAAAGGGGCGTGAGGTCCGCGTCGAGGGGACGCTGCATCAGCAGACGATCGAACGCGCCCTGACGATGATGAAGTCGGACCAACTCAAGGCGTTCGAGATCAAAGACGAGTCGAAAGAGACCCTCGCCCGCTACGGCGACACCCGCTTCGGACGCGGCTGCCTCGTGGCTCGCCGACTGGTCGAGACCGGCGTGCGTTCGATCCAGGTCACGCTCCCCGGCTTCGACACGCACGCTGATAACTTTAATGGCCATGTGACCCAGACGAAGATCCTCGACCCAGCCTTCGCGTCGCTCATGAAAGACCTCGCCGACCGCGACCTGCTCGCTTCGACGATCGTCCTGTGCATCGGCGAATTCGGTCGCACCCCCCGCATCAACCCCCTCGGCGGTCGCGACCACTGGCCCCACGGCTTCTCCGCCGTCATCGGCGGCGGCGGACTCGCCCCAGGCCGCGTCATCGGCTCCACCACAGCCGACAACCAAACGGATGACAAGCCCATCAAACCCACCACCCCGATCGAGATCCCCGACCTCTACGCCACGATCCTCGACCGCATGGGCGTGGAGTTCAGCAAAGAACTCATCACCCCGATTGGAAGACCGCTGAAGGTCTGCCCCGGTAAGCCAGTGGAGCAACTACTGTCGTAGAACGGAATTTATTCCGTTCCGTATGAGATGGGATCGGATGAGGCTGATTGGATGAGACAACCACCATCTCTTCGTCCCGTCAGGGACGGTCGAGAATAGCCCACCGTTTCAACGGTGGGGCAAAATCAGCAGCAGATGGCAAAGTCCCGCAAGGGACGACAGAATCTGTTGCGAGCGAAAGATCTCAAATGTCTGTCGCCCCTCACGGGGCTGGGCCAGACATACCCCGACCCAGCCCACCGATGAATCGGTGGGCTACTATCGGGTGTCCCTGCCGGGACAAAGGTGGGGGCCAGCCGCGGAGTGGCGGATCAAGCTGCCGAGACCCGACCTCAACTATATCGAGATGCGAGGGGCGTTTGGGTCAGTGCTGGCGGGATACAGAGAGATTCGTGTGTGCATCACAAAAGTAGGCACTTTTTTCCCGGCCCGGTGCGTAGAATGGTTTTTAGCGAGCCGGAAGGCCTCAAGGGAGTGGCTTTTGGCGG
>JAYTFV010000064.1:0-3057 GCA_043734065.1 Planctomycetota bacterium | reverse complement strand
GGCGTGCCCACCGGCAAGCCCTTGAGCGAAGCGGCTTGCTGATGCAGCACGCCGCTGACCTCTTCCGACTCATAGACCTTCGGCAGGATCGATGGCGACAGATCGAGCTTCCCCAGCAGTTCCGCCGACCACTTGCGATTCTGCACATCGAGCAGCAAGGTCCCCGAGGCGTCGCTCACCTCCGTCGCGAACTCCCCGGTCAACCGCAGCCGCACGTAGTCCTTCGGCAGCAGGCAACTCACCATTCGCTCGTAGTTCTTCGGCTCGTGGTTCCGGAGCCACAGGATCTTCGGCGCGGTGAATCCGGTCAGCGCCGGGTTCGCGACCATCCCGATCAGCTTCTTCCGCCCACCGGCCCGCTGCTCGATCTCAGCACACTCAGCGGCGGTGCGCTGGTCGTTCCAGAGCAGCGCGGGACGGATGACGTGCTGGTCCTTGTCGAGAAAGATGCTGCCGTGCATCTGTCCGCTGAGGCCGATCCCCTTCACGTCGGCGGCCTTGACCTGGCCGCTCTGGAGGATCATCTGCACGGTGGAGACGGTGGCCTGATACCAGTCTTCGGGATTCTGCTCCGACCAGCCGGGCTTGGGGCTGGAGAGCGGATACTCGACCATCGCCGAGGCGAGGATCGTCCCGTCCTCGCGAATGGCGATGGTCTTGGTGCCGCTGGTGCCGATGTCAACGCCGAGGAAGACGCTCATTGCAATGGCTCTGCTGTCGTGGTGATGGGATGTGGAGACGGGCAGAAGTTTATCACGCCCCAGTCCAGACATCGAACCCAGAGACCGTTTAACCGCGACGCGAAGGCTCTGCGCAGCGGAGCGTCGGGGCGTTGCGGTTCCCCGCATCATGGGACAACGCTCCGCTCCCCCGCCAGAGAATCCGGCCCCGCGAATCTGGAGGTTCTGACCCAAACTCGATAGAAAGGTGTCTCGGGATGCGATGTCATGCTTGATCGCGTCCCCAGAAACCGTTGTCTCACTCCCAGGAGCCTCTCATGTTGCGTCGCGTGTTGTTCGGGCTGGTGGCTGCCAGTTGCCTGTGTGCGTTGGTGTCGGCGGAGGACAAGGCCCCGTCGAAGATGCTGTTCATCACCCAGAGCGTCGGCTTCAAGCACGGCTCGGTCAATCGCCCGGAAGGGAAGCTGGCTCCCGCCGAGATTGCGATCAAGACCCTTGGTGAGACGACGAAACTGTTCTCAGCCGACCTCACGCAAGACTGCAAGTCGGACGTGACAAAGGCGAACCTGGAAAAGTATGACATCGTGGCGTTCTACACGACGGGGGCGCTGCCGATTGCCGATGCGGATCGAGACTACCTGTTCAATGTATGGGCCAAGCAGAAGGGCCACGGGATCATGGGGTTCCATTCGGCGGGGGACACCTACCACGATTACGAGCCGTACTGGGATCTGATGGGCGGCACGTTCATCGGCCACCCGTGGGGTTCGGGGACCGACGTGACGATGACTGTTCACGAGCAGAACCCCCTCACCAAGCCGTTCGGCACCGAGTTCAAGATCAAGGACGAGATCTATATGTACCGCCACTGGCAACCCGCCAAGTGCCGCGTGCTGTTGAGCCTCGACTACTCGAAGAGCCCCGTCGGCAGCACCATCAACACGGAGCAGGGCTATCACGTCCCCGTGTGCTGGATCAAGAACAACGGCGACGGGAAGCTGTACTACAACAACATCGGCCACAATGAGTCGTCGTGGGTCAACCCGGCGTACCTGGAGTCGATCACCCAGGCTGTGAAGTGGATTCGCGGCGAGATCGAGGTCGATGCGACCCCGAATCCCGAGGTCTCGAAGGCCCAGGAAGAAAAGGCCCAGAAGGACTTCGTGGCTGGCGGGTTCAAGGGCAACGAGAAGAAGTAATGTGGCACGACGCTCCGCGTCGCGAGCGGCCCGGCGCTAGCCGCCGGTTCCCCTGACCTCGATCACACCGAAAACCGTGGTGGCCCGACGAACCACGGTGAGAAGAACCGGCGGCTAGCGCCGTACCGCTCACAACCCTTAACCCTCTCTCAAGAAAGACAATCACAATGAAACACACACTGCTGGGACTGGTCGGGGCTTTGGCTCTGGGCCTCGGAATCATGAACGCGAACGCCGCTGACGAAGAGGGCTTCAAGGTCATCTTCGACGGAAAATCGCTCGACGGCTGGAAGGCCAGCACCGAACATCCGGAATCGTGGAAGCTCGTCGACGGCACGCTCGTGGCCCACGGCGAACGCAGCCACATGTTCTACGTGGGCGATCCGAAGCCGTTCGTGAACTTCGAACTCAAGGTCGACTGCAAGGCCGCCAAGGGCAGCAACGGCGGCATCTACGTCCACACCAAGTACCAGGAAACCGGCTGGCCCAAGTACGGCCAGGAGTGCCAGGTCAACAACACCCACGGCGACCCTAAGAAGAGCGGCAGCCTGTATGGCATCGTCGACGTGAAGGAGATTCACATCGCCGACGATACGTGGTGGACCGAGACCGTGATCGTGAAGGGCAAGCACATTACGATCAAGCTCGATGACAAGGTCGTCGTCGACTACGAAGAGCCCGCCGACCAGAAGGCGGCCAGCGCCGAATTCGAGCGACGCCTGAGCACGGAAGGCGGCATCTTCGCCTTGCAAGCCCACGACCCGGGCAGCGTGGTGTCCTACAAGAACATCCGCGTCAAGCGGCTGCCGTAGTCGGGAGCTTTCAGCTTTCAGCCAGAGAATGTGGTGACGCGGCGGGATCGACATCATTCGATCCCGCCTTTTTTCGTAGCCACGGTTCGCCAGAACGTGGGCGAATTGGCGTTGCGTGCCGTCCCTCTGGCGAGGGGCAGCTGCGACTCTCCTGGGTCCGCGTGAGGTATAACACCGCCAGCTCGATGGGGAGGCTGGTCCTGAACGTGCTGCTGTCGTTCGCCCAGTTCGAACGGGAGATGATCAGCGAACGCATCCGCGACAAGATCGCAGCCACTCGACGCAAAGGGAAATGGTCCGGCGGCATGCCGCTGCTGGGTTATACCGTCGAGAACACGAAGCTGGTGGTGGATGAGACCGAAGCCG
>JAYTFV010000063.1:0-3066 GCA_043734065.1 Planctomycetota bacterium | reverse complement strand
TCCACCGAATAAGGCTTCCCCATCGCAGTCCTCCTTGACTGGGGGGACTCTAGCAAAGCCAGAGAAACGAGTGAAGAGGAATTGCGAAAGTGCTCTAATGAGCGGGTGCAGATGATTCGGCGTTTCGGGCCAGTGCCGTTGGAACGCAGTGAATTGCGGGATTCCTCCCGGATTCACGGAAAGGGGAGGCAAGTCGATCACGTACTTCCTGGGCAGCGTCTCACTCCTCTTCGATGTCTCGGGGAGGTGAGACTTCTGCCGCAGTGTCCTCGACTTTCATTCCTCTCGACGCGAGGCCAGTGGTCCATTCTCCCACTCAGGGGATGACCGCTGTGGTCTTGCCCATTCTCTCCGGACTCGCACCCATGTCGCTGACCCGACCCTCCGTTTTTCATCGCCTTCATACTGACGGCTGGAAGGAGTTTGCCGCCCTCTACTCTCCCCTCGTCAACGACTACGCCCGTTCTTACGGACGATCCGAGCATGACCAGAAGGACATCGTGCAGAATGTCTGGCTGGTGCTGTGCCGCATCATGCCCAAATTTGAGTACCAGCCCGGACGCGGTGGCTTCAGGCACCTGCTGCGGAGGATCGTCAAGACGACAGCTGTCGATTGGTTTCGCCGCCGGGGCCGCGTGCGAACCTCGCAAGACACGGTCACGCAGGTGGCCTCCCCGCCGGAACCGGAAGTGGCTCAGGACGAGCAGCGCAGCGTCCTGCAGCAGGCGTTAGAACTGATTCGCGGCAAGAGTACCCCGCTGGCCTGGACCTGCTTCGAGAGGCATGTCATCCAGCGCCACCCCGCCAAGGAGGTGGGACTCGACCTGGGCCTCTCCGCCAACGCCGTGTATGTGAACTCCAGCCGAGTCATGGACCGCGTTCGCAAGCTCTGCATTGAGATGGAACAGGCGGCCCGCCATGAATGAGTTCCTCCCCCCTGAGTTCCTCAGTCCCGACATTCTCGGTCCCGAGTTCCTGTGTCCCGATGAGGCCTCTCTCTGGCCGGCGGTAATGGGAGGCTCGCGGGTTCCGGCGATCAGCCAGCACGTCGCGGGCTGCCAGTCCTGTCAGCAGCGCATGGTAGCCATCCGCCACGAGGTCCAGGCCATTCAGCGGCTCCACGGGAACGCGACTCCCCGTGAGCCACAGCCGCCCCCCACGGAGGCTCTGCCCCTGACGATCGGTGAGTACACGATTCTGTCTCAACTGGGATCCGGGGGGCAGGCGGATGTCTACCGCGCGTGTCATCCCCGGCTCAAAACCGATGTGGCGATCAAGTGGTTCCGCCCGGGCGCACTGCCGGAATCCGAATCCCAGCAGCTCGCCGCCGCCGCCCAGAGCCTCTGCACGATCCGGCATCCCTGTCTCGCTCAGGTGTTCGATGTCGGCCTCGAACAGGGCCGACCTTTTATCCTCATGGAGTATGTCTCCGGGCAGACGTTCTCGGACTGGATACGGCGCTTTCAGCCGACCATGCCCCGAATTGCCGCAGTCCTGGCGAAGGCTGCGCGGGCGGTGCATGCGGTCCACCAGCAGGGAGCGTTGCACCTCGATCTCAAGCCGAGCAACATCCTGGTCGATGAGGACGGGAACCCGCGCGTGATCGACTTTGGGATGGCGCGGCTGTCGGGGAGTCGTTCGCCGCGAGCCTTGCTGCTCGCACCGGGGACACTTGAGTACATGTCCCCCGAGCAGGTCGCGGGAGATGCGGGCCGGATTTCCGTGCTGTCGGATGTCTATGGTCTGGGAGCAGTGCTGTTTGCCGCGCTGAGCCAACGCCCCATTCGCACCGAAGATCAGCTGGCAGTGGAACCCGATTGGTCACTGATTCGCATGGCCCCTTGGGGATTGCGCCGCATCTGTCGCCGGGCGTTGGCCACTTGTCCCCAGGATCGCTTTGAATCGGCAGCGGCTTTCGCCAAAGCCGTGGAGCGGTTCGTCGAGAAGCAGTCGATCCTGCGCCGCTGCGTCGCCGTCGCCTCAGTCCTGGTCGGAGTCGCCAGTTGTTCTTGGGGAGCGTGGAGCGCCCCCGCCCCTCCCCCCTTGGCGACCCTGGAGATCCGCTCGCACTTCCAGCACGAAATGGAAGCACACGCGGTGTTCGAGACGCACTGCTCCGCCGTGCTGGCCGAGCAGCGGAAGCCCTGCCTGTTGATCGCCACGGCGTACACAGAACCGGTGCTGGCCTCTGAGATGGTCCAATTCGCCGACGCCGACTGGCGGATCGCCCAGTGGGCCGATGAGGAGGCCTCGATCCAGATTTCCGACGATGCCGGACCGCACTTGATCCTGGCTTGCGCAGACCGGGAATGGAGCAAGGCTCCCGCGGGACATCTCGAAAACTGGCTGCAGGATCTCCAGTCACTCTCCGGGGCACACTCGATCAAGATCCTGATTAACGAACGCCGGGTGTCTCTGCTGCCCGTCGATTCTCGGGAGATCTCACCCCAGGAGTCCGAGGAGCGTCAGGCCGCTCTCGCCACGGTGGACGAGATGCAGGCGTCTCTCAATCAGACCCTGCCCTGTTTTAGCGGTCTCGTGGTCATTCCTCCCCGGACCATTCCTTCCCGGAGCGAGTTGATGGCTTTAATCCACTGAGAGCCGGGGGAGGCGGGCCAGCTGAAACCGTCGGACTCTGGAGCGAAAGGGATGACAAGGAACGGGGAACTCTGCCGCGAGTCCCGTTCACCAACCACGCGAACCGGGGGCGTCCGCCCCCGGACACGGGCGGCTACCGAAGGAGTCCGGGGGCTAACGCCGCCTGGCTCGCCGGGGTGTTGAAAGGCCGTCGACACAAAATCAATTTGCCTGAGAACGCCGTTTCATCAGGCCGGGCAGTCAACCGCCCCGGCCTTTACGAAACCTGACTAACACCGATTGCGGGGCCGAGTTATGATTGCGCAGTCGAGAGATCTGTCCCACGGAGGAGAGTTCCGCAACGCGCACGGCAGGGTGGACCTGGCCTGATGCAGCGGCGTTTTCAGGGAGGTCGAGTTTGTACACGCGATGGCCCAGCCTGGACTGGTCAGCATGCCCCCCCCACAAACGCAGGCGAGCCGGGCGGCG
>JAYTFV010000062.1:0-5254 GCA_043734065.1 Planctomycetota bacterium | reverse complement strand
CTTTCAGCAGCGTCTCGACTTGCCGTGGAAGCTCTTCCATGATGCCGCGAAATGTGGCCGATTCCGCAGATCGTGGCAAGAGGGGTTAACAGTTACCTCTCGCGCGACAGGCGAGCGAAGTCTTGTTCGTTGAAATTGAGAACGATGGCTTCACGCAAAGCGACACCCGTTTGCCAGTCGAGGGGGACGAGCTTCCCGCCGCACTCGACGCTGTGAAAAGTTTCATCCAAGCGGTTCGCGAGCAGAAACCGTGGAAGCGGCGCAAGAAGGGAGTGATGGCGTTCACTGTTTCCAAGAAATCCATCAAGGAAGACGCAGAACGAAACCTGCTTGGTCGCTGGTATGACTTGCCGAACCGAATCACACATAGGTCTGACGTTCCTTTACGAAAAGTAGACGACATCTGCTATGTGAAGGACGGGCTCTCGCCGAATATGGCAACGCCTCCAGGCGAATACGTTCTCGTTGTTCCCGCCGAAGAACGAAAAACCGCAGACCATTGGGACTTTGATGGCAATGCTGTTTGCATCCCTCTTGTTTCCTCATCCGGACACGGCAAGGCTGACATCAAACGCCTCCATTATCAGGAAGGAAGATTCGCGCTCGCAACAACGATGTGTTCACTCTTTTCAAAAGACGAAGAGGAAGTGATTCCGCGATACTTGTTCATCCTATTGACTCGTCTGCGGAATCAGCTTCTCGTGCCGCTGATGTGCGGTGCAACCAATGTAACGATGAGCAGTTCTCAGATCCTTGACCTCGTGATTCCGGTTCCGAAGCCTGAAGTCCAAAAGGAAATCATCGAGATTCATCTTGCAGAGGAACACGCCGCACAGATTGAGGAAATTGCGTTGAGCTTGAAGCGTTGCTCAACGAATCCAGAGTTCATACGGTTGGCGCAGCAAGTGTTCGAATCGGCAGACTCGCTCTTGAAAAGTGCCGCAACGAAAACCCACATAGATTCAATCCTTGTGGCAGAGGACGACGCATAATGAGATTGATAATTACGAGCAACGTCAGAACGTGGCGGAACTGTACGCAGGAGGCGGCGCAGATGAATTCGGTGCGTACGCTGCTCCCCCGCTTCGAGGCCAAAATCCAACGCGTCCTCGACCGCATGTGGGGCACGAAAGAACTGGAGTAAGTCGCGATGTCCTCAGAAGCCCAAGCTCGCATCTCCATCAACCGGCTGCTCGAAGCGGCGGGCTGGCGTCTGACTGTCGAGGACAGACAGCGGGCCAACGTCCTCTGTGAGCATCGCATCGGGAAGAAGCCGCTGCCGCTGGGGGCAGAGTTGGGGAAAGATTTCGAGCATGCCCCGTCCGGGTTCGTCGACTATCTGCTACTGAATTCCGACCAGCGCCCGGTGGCTGTCGTGGAAGCCAAGCGGGAATCGATCGACCCGCTGACCGCCAAGGAACAGGCTCGCGAGTATGCCCAGAGTCTAGGGGTGCGGCATGTTTTCCTGAGTAATGGGCTGGTGCATTACTACTGGAACCTGGAGGACGGGAACCCCGTGCGGGTCGCGAAGTTCCTGACCCTGGAAGAACTGGGGAAGGCGTCCGAGTGGTGTCCCGATCCCCAGAGGATGGCCATCATCCCGGTCGATGAGAACTACATCGCCGTGTCACAGGATGCGGGTTGGCTGGGGTACACCGCAACGGAGCGGGCGTTGGTTCAGACGAACAAGAAGATTCGACAGCTGCGGGATTATCAAATCGAGGCGGTTCAGGCTCTCCAGAAAGCTGCGTCACCGACCCACAACCGGTTTCTGTTCGAGATGGCCACGGGGACGGGGAAGACGCTGCTGAGTGCCGCGATTGCAAAGCTCTACCTGCGTTCGGAAAACGCCCATCGCATCCTGTTTCTGGTCGACCGGCTGGAGCTGGAGAAACAGGCGTGGAAGAACTTCAACGCCTATCTGGGACCGGATGGGATTCTGTCGATCATCTACAAACAGAACCGCCGCGACTGGATGAAAGCCCAAGTGGTCATCACCACGATCCAGAGTCTGGCCACACAGAACCGATTCCTGAGAGAGTTCACGCCGAACGATTTCCAGCTCATCATCAGTGATGAGGCCCACCGGACCATCGGCGGGAACAATCGGACGATCTTTGAGTATTTCGTGGGGGCGAAACTGGGGCTGACGGCGACTCCACGGGATTATCTGAAGGGGCTGGAGGAAGAGGACAAGGACGATCCGACAGCTATGGAGAGGCGGCTGCTGCTCGACACCTACACGACGTTCGGCTGTGGGGATGGTCAGGCGACGTTTCGTTACAGCCTGCTCGATGCGGTGCAGCATGTGCCGCCGTATCTTTGCAACCCGATCACCCTGGACGCCCGAACCGAAATCACCACCCGGCTGCTTTCCGAGAGCGGGTACACCATCAAGACAGTGGAAGGGGAGAACGGAGAGGAGCGAGAAGTCGTGTTCAAGAGGAAGGACTATGAGCGGAAGTTCACCTCGAAAGAGACGAATCTGAGTTTCATCCGGTGCTTTCTGGAGAACGCCCATCGCGACCCGCTGACCGGGGAGATCGGCAAGACGATCGTGTTCGCAGTCAGTCGAAAACACGCCACGAAGCTGGTGACGCTGCTCAATGAGGAAGCCACGCGGATGTGGCCCGCTGAGTATGGGGCGGGATCGACATTTGCGGTGCAAGTCACGTCCGAGATATCGGGGGCACAGCAGATGACGATCAACTTCGCGAACAACAACCTCAACGGCAAGTCGAGATGGCGGTCCGAGGAATTCCGGGACTATGACACCAGCCGGACGCGGGTGTGTGTGACCTTCGGCATGATGACCACGGGCTACGACTGCGAGGATCTGCTGAACGTCGTCCTGGCTCGTCCGATCTTCTCCCCGACCGACTTCATTCAGATCAAGGGGCGGGGAACGAGGCTCTGGACGTTTAAGTATGAGGCCGGGGAGCAACTGCGGACCGAGGAGAAGTCCCGCTTCGCGTTGTTCGACTTCTTCGCGAACTGCGAGTTCTTCGAGAATGATTTCGACTACGATCAGCAACTGAAGCTACCGGTGGTGATCGATGGTGAGGGTGGCGGCGGTGGCCTTGTGGAGGAGTTCGCGAATACCTCACCCGACCCATTGGCCGCGATGGTCAAAGCAGAGATCGGGACCAGCGGAATGAGGATCGACCGCGAGATGTTTGGCAACCGGTTCGCAGAACAGGCTCAAACGGTACTGGCCAGCGACGAATTCCTGCGACAGGCATTCGAGGATGAAGACTGGCGGGGCATCGAGAACCACATCCGCCGATTACTGTTCGACCAGCCGGATGAGTTCTGGAATCTTCAGAAGTTGCAGGAAATGTACCAAACCGACCGGAAGCCTTCGCTCCGAGAAATCCTGGCTGTCGTGTTTGGCGTCGCAAGGACGATCCCCACGCGAACGCAATTGGCCGAAGAGGCGTTTGAACGATTCACCGCGACAATGGAAACGGCTGCCGTTCACAGCCGGGAATTGCGGGTCGTGTTCGAAGCGTTCCTGCTCGATGCGGAATGCCGCGTCCTGTTGGAGGAAGGCCGGTTTGCGGAACTGAAGGCACGGGACGCGAACCTCTACGAATCGGTGTTCCGGTTGAGTCCCCCGGAGCGGGAGACAGTGGTTCGGTACTTGCGAGCGAATGTCTCGCTTGGGGATTTCGATCTGGCGATGTGAGGCCGCCCCGTACGACAAGCTGAAGCGGGCGCTGAAAGCCGAGATCGACGAAGCCGCCTGGAGCGAACTCTACCAGACCACCAGCCAGCCCTTCCCGCGACCCGAGCCGAAGGTGAAGGGGAAGACCGGTCAGATTGCCGTGAAGGTCATCAACCACTACGGGGATGAAGTGCTGAAGGTGTACTCGGTGAAGTGAGGGATGGCAGTGGCGGGACCGAGAAAGTCGCACCCAAACTCGCCACAGCCACCGACATCGCCAGCCAGTTCAGCCGGGCCAACACAGCCCACATGGCCGTACTCCTGGAAACGCTGGTCGCCGTCGGTCAGGCTCGCGTCACGGCGGGTGGGGAGTATGCCCCGTGATGGGGAATCATCGAGCGTTTTCAATTGTGGTAGTTTTTGGCTGTACTACCACATTTCGACCCAAATAGGTATCCACTTCCCTCAAGTGCATACTACAGGTTGTGTTTTCGTTCGATCAAGGACTTGTAGGGAGTCGGATTGAGGGCGACGGCTTGCTCCATCAGCCTGTAAAATAGCTTGCCGCGAGACTTCGAAGTCCGGCGGTTGAACCGAAACGTGAACTCATCCAGGTAGTACGGAAGATGGACGGGTGACACCGCTCCCTGGTGAGTGCCCAGCAGCCAACGCTTCAGCAATGAGGCCACGAGGTGGACTCCAGGCAGGAGTTCCGAGGGGCTTTGCGGGTTGTTCCGCTGGATCACTCGATCATGCACATACCCGCTGTCTTTCAGGAAAAGGTAGCTCGGCCAGCCATCCGTGCGCACGGTGCTGCCGGGAGCGACACAGTTGCAGATGAACCCACACAAGGAGTCTTTCGAGGCATCCTCGATCACGGCCATCCGCGTGCGACCGAACGCTCGACCGCGTTTCTCCACCGCGATGACGACCAGCGTCTTCGTCACCGCGCCTCGCCCCAAGTTCTCCTCCGGACCTCCCACATAGGTTTCGTCCACTTCCACCAGCCCGCTTAACTGGTCTCGCCCCGGCCTGACCATCGCTCGCCGCAGCTTATGCAACCACGTCCATGCGGTTTGGTAACTGCCCAGCCCCAAGCTCTGCTGAAGCCCTTTGGCACTGGCCCCATTCTTCTGGCTGGTGACCCACCACATCGCTCGAAACCACATGGGCAGCGGCTTGCGAGTCCCCTGAAAGATCGTCCCCGCCGTCACCGAAATCTGCCGCCCACATTGAGCACAATGAAACAGCAAACGCCCCGTCCGCCAAGCCTTCCGCCCCGCGCACACCGGACAAGCAAAGCCCTCCGGCCAACGCATCTGAATCAAATACTCCTCGCAAGCCTCCTGCGAAGAGAAACGTGATTCGAATTCCATCAGCGTTTCCGGGTAGTCTTCCATGCCCGCATACTACGGGTAGTAGCCACTTGAGGGAAGTGGATACCTATTTCGACCCATTTACCCCCATATTGTGGTAGTAAATGAGATGGTGTTGAGCCCGGTTGAAAACGGTGGCGCGGGCCGGGGGAAAATCTGGATGAAAATGGCGGCGCACAGGCGTGCAGTTCAATGAAGCGAGAAGATGGGG
>JAYTFV010000061.1:0-2408 GCA_043734065.1 Planctomycetota bacterium | reverse complement strand
TTGTCTGGTAGCTGCACTCGCCAGAGTGCGGGCACCCCGCACTGCAAACCATTCAAGTTTGCGTGTCGTGAGAGAATTTTGACACGCTGCGCAAATTCTCGTTGGCCTGGAAACCCTCTGTACCCCGAAGGGGTTGTACAGCATAGCCCAGGGTCGCGACGCAGGATCGCACCCTGGGAAACGTCGCCCAGAGGCCCCAACCGTGAAGGGGTTGAACACCCGCCCGGCTTGTGTGGAACCCCTTCAGGGTGCAGAGGCCGCTCGACGTGGAGTGGTTTTTGGGCTGACTGCTGACTACTGACGGCTGATCGCTTCCCCATCGGTTGTGGCGCTGCCGCGCTGCGTTCTGTCGTAGCCACGTTTCGCCAGAACGTGGGCGACTGGGCGTGCGTGCCCGCCCTCTGGCGAGGGGCAGCTACGAATCACTCGGGACCACAGGAACGGAATACATTCCGTTCGACGGGTTGCCTCTACTCGAGCACGAGGGGCGCGAACGGGCTGGTGCGGAACATCTTTTCCGCGATGACCTTCTTGTCGGCGTCGGTCTTGGCCCCCGCGTACAGCACGCGCAGCTTCTTAATCTTCACCTTGCGAGTCCGCTGGCGAGCCAATTCACGCTGACGTTCGATTCGACCCATGGTCAGTCACACTACCCACTTCGGACGGACTCGCCTGCAACAACCCCAATGGCTGTAGGAGGCGGACCGGGGAGCATATCCGCTGGCGGGCGGGAAGTCAAACGGCGGGAGGAAGTGTTCAGTTTTCAGTTGTTAGTTTTCAGTCAGAGGCACTCTCGCTGTATCTGAAGTCTGAAGACTGAAGACTGAAGACTTCCCCCCCTCGCTTCCCTTTCCATAAACGATCCCCGATAAACACGGCTCGCCGATTGTCTTCCGATGAGGTCTGCCCCATGCCCCCCCAGTATGCCCAGCCGGAAGGTGCCCGTTGGACAGCTGCCACATGGGCCGTGTGCTTCATTCTTCTCTTGGCCAGTACGCTGAACTATATGGACCGCCAGACGCTGGCGAATGTTCAGACTCGCGTTGAAAAGGACCTGTTCGTGAAACAGGTGCAGGAGGAAATCCGGCTCAAACAAGCCCGAGGTGTCGTGCTGACACCGGAAGAACTCGATCTCAAGAAGGGTCTGAATGAGAAGTATGGCAATCTCGAAATGGGGTTTGGATTGGCGTTTGCTGCCGGGGCGATGGTGTTCGGGGTCGTGGCTGATCTGGTCAATGTCCGCTACTTGTACCCTCTGATGATCCTGCTCTGGTCGGCGGCGGGGGCGGTGACCGCGTATTCGCGGACGTATGAAGAGTTGCTATGGTGCCGGATTATGTTGGGGTTCTTCGAGGCGGCGCATTGGCCGTGCGCTCTCAAGACCACGCAGCGTCTGCTCGCTCCATCGGACCGCACGCTGGGGAACAGCTTGCTCCAGAGCGGGACATCCATCGGGGCCATCATCACGCCGCTGATCATTCTGGGAATGCTCCGAGACGACACGACGAGTTGGAGGGAGCCGTTCCTGGTGATTGGAGTCCTGGGGTTTGCCTGGGTGGTGGCGTGGTTCGCGGTGTCACACCATGTTCCTCTGTCCCCCGAGGCTCACGATGCCGTTGACCGGGATCCCACGGGCTGGTGGATGGATGGGACGTTTGTGCGGCGGTTCCTGGTCTTGATCGGAGTGGTCATCTCCATCAACGTGGCGTGGCACCTGTTCCGGGCGTGGCTGCCGAAGTTCCTGGAACAGGGGCGGGGTTATACGGAGCCGCAAAGGCTGGCCTTTACGTCCGTGTTCAACGGAGCCACTGATGTCGGGTGTATTCTAGCGGGGATCGCGACGGTCTGGTTGCAAGGCCGGGGGGAGACGATCAACCGCGCGCGGCGGATCGTGTTCACCGGGTGTGCCGTGTGCTGCGCGACTTCGTTGCTGATCCCGTGGTTGCCGCAGGGGCCGCTGCTGCTGGGGGTGTTGCTGGTCATCGCGGGCGGCCTGCTCGGGCTGTTTCCGTGCTACTACACTTGGAGCCAGGACTTGTCCCTTAGTCATCAAGGCAAAGTCACCGGCCTGCTCGGCACGATTGCCTGGCTCGCCACAGCTCCGATGCACAAGTTCTACGGTCGTCTCATCGACTGGACGAAGGGCTACAACGCCCAACTGGAGGCCGCAGGTCAGACGCCGTGGATCGGGCCGTTTGATGCCGGGTTGGCACTGACGGGCTGCCTGCCGCTGATCGGGGCAGTGTTGACTTTGCTCTGGTGGGAGAGGCGGGAGAGGGCCTCGCTGGAAGAGTCTGCCAAGGAAAAGTAGAGCAGCGTTCTCTCGCCACCGCCTCAATAGGGATCGTTCGAGGAGTCACTGTCCGATTGTCGTCTTTCGCTCCGCGAAAGGGCGGTCTTTCGCGGAG
>JAYTFV010000060.1:0-12995 GCA_043734065.1 Planctomycetota bacterium | reverse complement strand
CCTGGCCACGACGGATGCGTAACCGACACCCCACGTGACCCGCTCAAACGGCGCGCGAAAGTGCGCCCACAGAGCGCGAGGCGGGGTTAACAGTTACCGTGCCCCAACAGATTCAAAATGAACTCGACGGTCAGCCGCGTTCCCCGGATGATGGGTTTGCCCACGACTACCCGAGGATCACACGTGATTCGTTGCAACAGTGCGTGTTCGTTCATGGCGCATCACCTCTGGGTTCAAGCATACACGAATCCTCGTCGACCGAGAAATCAGCCGATCCACTCGCCCCGCACGAGATCCTCATAGGTCTCGCGTTCGCGAATCACTGATACCGTGTCGCCGTCGACGAGGATCTCAGCGGCCTTGGGACGGGAGTTGTAGTTGCTGCTCATCGCCATGCCGTAGGCTCCGGCGCTGAACGTGCAGAGCAGGTCGCCGCGCTCGACCGGGGGGAACGCCCGCTTCTGCGCCAGGTAGTCGCTCGACTCGCAGATCGGGCCGACGATATCGGTCGTCTCGCAGCCGGGGATCGAGGCGGCCTCGTAGTCGGTCGGCGGAGCGACCTTCGCCTGGACGGGCCACAAGCGGTGAAAGGCGTCGTACATCGCCGGACGCACGAGGTCGTTCATCGCGGCGTCCTGGATCACGAACAGCTTGCCGCCCTCGCGCTTCGTGTAGATCACCCGGCTGATGAGGACGCAGGCGTTGCCGACGATCGATCGGCCCGGTTCGAGGGCCAGACGGCAACCGGCCTCTTTGATCAGAGGGACGATCACCTTGGCATACTCGCTGGCTGGAGGGGCCTCGTTGCCGCGATAGCTGAGGCCGAACCCGCCGCCGAGGTTGATCCAGTTCGTCTGGTGCCCCCGCGCCCGCAGGTCGCGAACCACATCGGTGGCCTTCTTGGCGGCTTGCAGATATGGATCGGTCGTCATGATCGGCGAACCGATGTGCATGTGAATCCCGCGCAGCTCCAAGTGCGGATCGGCGAGGACTTTCGCGGCCAGTTCGTTGTGCCGCTCGATGTCCATCCCGAACTTATTGCCCTTCTTGCCGGTGGTGGTTTTCTCGTGCGTCTTGCCATCGATGTCGGGGTTGAGCCGCATGGCGACGGGGGCGATGCGTCCCATCGACTTCGCCACGGCTGAGATCGCGTCGAGTTCGCCTTCACTCTCGACATTGAACATCAGGATGTTCGCTTCGAGGCCCTGCCGAATCTCGGCATCGGTCTTGCCGACTCCGGCGAACACGACTCGCGTTGTGTCGGCTCCGGCCCGCTTCACGCGGTAAAGCTCGCCGCCGGAGACCACATCGAACGAGCTGCCCGCTTCGTTGAGGAGTTTCAGGATCGATAGATTCGAGTTCGCCTTCACCGAGTAGCAGATCACCGGATCGACTGCGGCGAACGCGGTCCGCACGGCGTTGAGTTCATGCAGCAACTTGGCCTTCGAATAGATCCAGACCGGCGTCCCGAACCGTTCGGCGATGTCGGATACATGGACGTTCTCACAGCACAGCTCACCGGCACGGTATTCAAAGGCGTTCATCGGAGTCTCAGCAAGGGACGGTCCCGCTCGGCGCATTCGAGCGGGCAGGACGGATTCTATCGAATCAACGCCCAGCGGGAATCATGTCACCCCGTAACCCGACGCGTGAGCGAGGGCCGAGCGCAGCGAGGACGCCGACCAAGACGCTTCTAACCTGAGCCAGTTGTCCAAGGCCCCGCATGGAGATCCAGCTCTCGTAGAACACGATAGAGCGTCCGCCCTCGCTGACGCGTCGGGTTACTGGTTCAGTCACGCGATGGGCGAGCGATGTCGCTCCCCTCTATACCAAGCCGTTTCGCTTCCTCACGAACCACTCCAGCGTAATCACGCTGGTGAAGACCAGGAGCAGTGGCCAGTTGTCCCACAAGTTGACCAGGCGGTTACGGGTCAGTTCGGTGCTGATCCCCGACTTCAGCAGATCGTCCAGGAACGCCCCCAGCTTCTCAGGAGGCACCACGCTGGCTCCGGTCAGGGCGGCGATCTCGGCCATCAGGTCGGGGTCAGCTGCGGGGTTGTCGAGTTCGGGGTCGCGGGCCTCGACGATGAACCGGGTGGTGGTGGGGAGGCCGGTGGACTTGCCGCCGACGGTGGCTCGCACGGAGACCCAGTAGTCGCCGGGCAGGGTGGTCTCGGTGTAATCGGCGGAGGCCCCGCCGGGTTGATTCTGGGGGATGACGGTGGCCTGGGTGCCATCGGGGCGGATGATCTCGACCTGGTATTCGGCGTTCTCGACCGGTTGCTTCTTGTCATCGCGCAGGCCCATCTGGATCGGGACTTTGGCTCCCGGGGCGAAGTTGCGCGGGTCGACTTTCACCCACAGCGGTTGATCGCCGTCCTGTTCCTTGTGAGCCAGCCAGAGCAGCATCTGCTGCCAAAATTTCTGGTGTGCCTCGCCACGACCATTCAGGTGCCACAGCCAAGTTTCATCGACGGCGAGAGCGGCCACGCGAGCGCGGCCCACATCGGTAGCCAGCAGCAGCGGAGCTCCTTCGGCGGACTCGGCCAGGATGCCCACTGCTCCGGTCTTGGGGACCAGTTTGTTGGCTCCACTCATCGGGGGGAGCGAACGCCACGCCTTCTCGTTGGCGGTCGGATCGAGCACCATCAGGAAGTGACTCTCCCCCTCCGGCGTCGGCAGCATCTGGATCTTTTGCTTCCACTGTTGCGAGGGGTCGATCTGTCCCGGCGGCATGATTTTGCCATCCAGCTTGACCGGGAAAAGTTCGCCCAGCCGCGTGGCTCCGTAGCCGCCGGTGCTGTAGTTGTGCTGACCACCGAGCAGGCACAAACCGGCACCGTCCTGGCTGACGCGGTCGGTCAGGTCATCGAGCCGATTGACGCCCTTGACACGAAAGGCCGACACCGGGACATCGCCGAGAATGTACACGTCGTACCGCCCGGGCTCGAACAGCTTGTCGATCTCGGGCAACTCCCCCGCGGTGTTCAGCGGGATGAAGTCGAGTTGAATACGAGCCGTTTCGTTGATGCGGCGAAGGAACTTCTGCTCGGGGCGCGGCCGGTCGAAGTAGGCCACGCGCATGCCGCCCTTGGTGACGGTGATCAGCGTCTCCAACCGGTTGTTGGTCGTCTTGACCTCGCCGGGCTGCGGCTCGACTTCGAGGGCCAGCTTGTACTCCCCCGGCAGCAGGGCGATGAACGACAGTGTCACCGGGAGGACGGTGGCGTTCTCATTCGTTTCGAGAAATTGCGAGGTCTTGGTCTGCGTCGAGAAGGGAAGTTCCTGCCACACACCCGGCTGCCCGAGGGTCTTGCCGCTGCGGTCCTCGATGAGCAGTCGGACTTTGATCTTGCGACCGGCAGCTCCGACCATCCGCACTTGGGCCTTCACGACTTCGATCTTGCGTTCGAACGTCGACGAGTTGACCAGCAGATCCTTGACCTCCAAGTCCATCCCGGCGGTGGAGATTTCTGAGGTGCCGAAGGGGACCGTGTGGATCGGGACCGACTTCTGCGTGGCAAAGCGGCGACCGGCGGCGCGGGGATCGACGTTGGCCTCCCCGCTGGCTCGCTGGGCTCCGTCACTGAGCAGGAAGACAGCGGCCAGACGTTTGGCCTGGTCCTCCTTGCGGAGTTCATCGAGCGCCAGGCCGATGGCGGTGAAACGACCGTCGCTGGCGGGGTCGAGCTTCTCGACCGCCGTCGAGGTCTCCGCGAACTCGATGAACCGGATGTCGACCTTCTTTCCCAGAGCCTTCAGCGAGGGGGCGATCTCCTCCAGCGTCTTCAAAAGTTGCTGCCGTCGTGTCGTTCCCGCCGGGCCATCGGGGGTGTTCATGCTGCGGCTCTGGTCGGTGAGGAAGACCAGTTGAGCCCCGCGTTCATCGATCTCGCTGAACTCGAGAGCCGGACGCAGCATGGCAAACAGCAGGACGGTGGCCCCCAACAACCTCAGCCCGAGCAGCAACCGTCGCTTGCCCGGAGAGAAGGCCCGAATGCGCGGCGGGTAGGTCCACAACACCAGCCCATACAGCCCCGTCGCCACCAGCAGCACCAGCGGCCAGGACCAGATGGGAGTGAAGACCAGGTGGACATCCATGTGGGAAAGCGGGGGAGTGGGGGAGTGGGGGAGTGGGATCAATTCGAAATTCGAAGCACGAAATTCGAAACGCCATCATGCGTGCGAAACACCGTTTAGCCGCGACGCGAAGGCTTTGCGAAGCGGAGCGCGGCTTACACCCTTACGGCGGCCCCTCACGAGGTTGAAGCCGAAGACGCTCCTCGGATAAGTACAGGCTCCAGCGCTGCAGATGCGGCTCATACAGGCAACCCGAGGCTCCCTCTCCCCAGGTCGGAGTATGCAGTTCGTAGACGGTCTTTCCCGTCTGTTTATCCAGCAGCGTCAGATGCAGCCGTTGGCTGTTCACGTCCTTGTTCGGCAAGTTCTCAAACCGCAGAATCGGGAGAAACGGGGAACGGTTCAGGGACTGGGTCAGCAGCAAGCCCCTCATGGGGGTGTGCCAATCGGGATGCGATCGATCCCGCGAGTGAACCGACAGACTTCCACGCACCGGAATGAACGGGCAATTGACATCATCATTATTATCTTGATAGTCAGTCGCGATCACCAATTGGGATCGATCCCAGCGGGCGAAAACCTTCACATCCTCGTTCTCATTTCGAGCGAGAGCGTCCTGGATGTCTTGATCGCCCAACACGGCTTGGCCCAACTCTTGCTGGCGTCCGGTGGTCCAGTCGATGAGATGGACTGGTCCCGATTTCTCGATCCACACGCCCTGCCCCGGAGGTCCAGCCCCGAGCAGGCAATCCGCAGCCAGCGTCTGGGTCCAAACCGATTCGATCTTCAACAGATCTTGTTCATCCCAGCGGTTGGTTTCCGACTCCGTGCGGCCCGGGATCTGGTCCGCTTGGCACCGATAATGGTCGAGCGTCCAGTTCAGGCCATCGATCGGTTGCGGGCTGCTCAGAGTGGTCAGCCCCTGCACATCCAGGGGAGTCACCGACAACCCCAGCGGGGCGAGGTCCGGGGCCGCAATGGGGCGCCCCGAGCGAATCGAACAGGCCGCGGGCGCGTGGCGTTTCAAGCTGACATGCAGACGATAGAGCCGGTCCTCATCGCACCGCACCAGAGTATTCGGGCAGCGCGGGATCGACCAATCCACGTGACCGTCGATCGCGCTCAGAACCTCAATTCCGCGACGTGTGCGGGTCACGACGTGACGTGAGTTGGCCACCTCAAAGACAGTCATGGGGTTTCCGAAGGACGCATATTCCGTGTTGCGAGAATGCGGGGGGTGCAATTGCCACCGAGAGCGTTCGCCCCCGTTGTACCAGCGGTCGCTGCCGGGCTCCAATTCCGTCTGTCTCTGCCACAACAGTCGCTTCTCCGGCACCGAGAAGGCCTGGATCACTCTCCCCTGCAAGAGGTAAATGTTCAGCCCGGAGCCATACAGGACGGGGCCGTGCTCTTGGCCCTGGTGATCGTCAGGCGAGGCCAACGGCAACTCGCCATACCGCGACCCGTCCGCCCGCTCCAGGGTCACGCAGTGCAGCATGTCATCGTAGCTGTAGTGATAATTCTCCAGAGCCTCACAAGGTTCTCCAATCCACACTAACGACAGCTCGGGGTCTTGTGGGTTTGTCTCTTCGCTACGTCGCTGGACATCGATCGTCTTCCCCAGCCAACTCGGTGGAGGCGACCGATGGACATCGACGATGCCGCTGAGTTTCTGCTCCAGGTTCTTTCTCGCGGTGCGGAGTTCCTCGGGCCCATCGGGAACGGGGGGCCACGCAGCGAGACGGCGACGTGCTTCGCCCACCCAGTCGGGCGTCGCCAGTCGCTCGATCAGCTGGAGTGTGGCTCGGTCCGCCACGTCGCGATCTCGCGAATGTGTCAGGGCCTGCAACCGTGTCAAGACGGTGGGATCGTCAGAACTCGTGAGTGACTCGAACTCCGCCCGGTCGACGAACGGTGTTTCCGCGAACAGACGGAGCAACCGTTCTCGCCCCGAGCGGTCCTCGTCAGCTTCAGTCCAGAGGTCTTGAAACTCCTCACGCATCGCGGCTCGCATCGCGTCACCACGTGTGCGGTCGGGGATCTGGGCGAGCTTCAAGAGGCGGTCCGCCAGCCAGGCATCGGGGCTGACAACGCGGTTCTCGATCTCGACTGAAAAAGTCAACGGATGGTGGATCGCCTCGCGAATTTGTGACCAGGCGTGCTCCCACTCGCCCGCTTGCAGAGCCAGTTCGATCCCCAGTCGCTGGACGGCCTCGCGATCCTGGGGCCGGGTGGCGAGCTGCTGGAGTTCCGTCAGTCGTTCATGCTGACCCGCGATGGGAGGCGCTCCTTGCAGTTCGGTTTCCAGTTGAAGAAACAGCACGGCCAGCAAGGTCTGTTGGAGTTGCGTGGCTTCCGAGGGGGTCGGTGCCTGGAGAGCCTTCAGGTCTCGCAGAGTGCGAGCTGCTTCGGCGAACTGCCCCCGCAGTGCTTGCGAACGGGCCCAGTGCAGGGAGGCATCGACGCTGGTCGGTGCCGCCGCTTGCCAGCGGGCTTCGTCGGCCTTCCATTCGAAAGCCGTCATGTCCAGGGGAGACACCGAGATGAGTCGACCTCCCAGTGAGATCAGGTTGCCCAGTGTCAGGGCACTCGGATCAGCGGGCGAGATCAGTCGGGCCACCAACTGCTCCCGAATCGGGACTTCGCCCACTTGCAGGCGTTCGATGATCTTGCCCGTCGACGGGTCGACCCGCACCATCGTCCCGGCCTGCGTCGGAACCACGATCCCCGATGTCGTCAGCAGCGGACGCCCGGCGATCTGCTCCCCGATCTGTTCCTGGAGGGGGCAGGTCCAGGTCAAGCCTCCCGTCTGGGTGTCGACCGCTCTCATCGAGAAGCGGTCGAAGAGATACACCTGATCCTCCGAGGCTCCCACGATGCCGACCTGCTCGTCCTTGGCGAATTCCCAGAGCTGGTCCCCCGATTCCAGGTCGTAACAGAACAGCTTGGCCTGCGAGTTTCTGAAGTCATCGGGGAACTCGATGGGGGCGACAATGACCCGGTCTCGCAGCAAGATCGGTTGCAGCGGGGGCCAGCGTTCATCGACATCGCCTTCACGACTCGCGTGATCCTCTTGAAAGTCAAAGGGGTCACGGGACGAATTGTCATTCGTCGCATCGGGATCGCGCGGCACCATCCGCACGGCCCAGCGAATTTTCCGCGACATCCGGTCGACGGCGGTCAGCCAGCCCGTCGTCGTGGGGCAGATGACCAGCGAGCCGCGCACCGACACCGGGGCGGTCCAGGATCTCCTCGCGCTGTCTCCGTCCAGGCGTTGACCGGCTGCGGCCAGCAACTGCTCCCAGCGCACCAGGCCGGTCTCGGCTTCCAGGCAGAACAGCAAGATGTCCCCTTCCCGTTCACCGACGGCGAACAACTCCTCTCCAGCGGGAGTCGGCGGACCAAAGAAGAACACCCCAGCTGCGGGCAATCCGGGCGGCTCTTCCGCCGATGGGCCACCCGCGCGCCAGGCGATGCGCCCCGTCAGCAGGTCGCGGGCGTACAAGTAGGTCGTGCCATATTCGTCTTTGTCGTCTTCGAACCCCGGTTGCACGACCTCGTCCAGCGGTGGCTCTTCGGCGGAGAAGGTCGCCAAGGCGTAGACCTGCCGTGCATCGGCACTGAGCGTCCCCAGGCTCCCGCAGATGGTCAAGCGTTGACGGATGGTGAAACTGAGTCGGGATTGGACGTTCTCATTGGGGAACGGCGGTGGAGCGAAGGGCCCCCCCGCCTGGGACTCCACCACCACGGCGGGGCGTGGCCCCCATTCCCGTGACTGCCACAGCGTCTGCCCCGTGCTCGCATTCACCGCAGTCAGATTGGAGAGCGTGCGAGTGACCAGCACCTCGCCGCTGCCCACGGTGGAGAGTACGGAGAGGCCCAGGACTTCCTCCTCCTCAAACGTCAGCCGCTGCTCACGCAGGAGTTGTCGGACGTGCTGCTGCGCGACGAGGGGCACGCGCCAGCGGGGCAGCAGCGAGGAGTCTTCGGTCCGCGTGACCGATTGTCCGGTGGGACTGCCCCCGAGCGTGGTCCACTCCGTGATCGGCGAGTGGGGTGCCGCGAAGTGAGCGAGGCTCCAAGGGCTGGGCGATGTCGCCGTCTGCGGTGGGTGAGGCGGAATGCCGGTGAGTGCCGCCAGTCGCTTCGCCAGACTCCCGTGCCCAGACTCCCGCAACATCTCGATCAACGGGTCACGCCAGACCTCGTCTTTGAGTTGTGGCGAGTCGACGCGCAACAGGTCGCGGACCAGCAGGGCGACGGCCTCGCTGTTTCCCTCATCCACCGCGGCGTCGATCAGTTCCCGGCAGGCGAACTGCCCGGCCGTGGTGAGGAGAAACCGCCGCGCGACCCGCGCCACACCGGCCAAGTCTTGAGACTGTTGGGCGAGTTTCAGGTCGCGTTCGGCGATGGCCTGAAAGCGGGCGAGGTAGGCCCGCTGGGCCTCGGGCGGGGACTGGCGGAGCAATTCGAGAGCGACTTCCGAAACGGGTCGCCAGTGGCGGTCTGCTCCAAAGGCGAGTGAGTCCTGTTCGTCGTTGAGAAGCGTCTGGAGTTGCAGCGCGCCATCGTCCCAGCGCTGGCGTTCGAAGGACTTGCGGACCAGGGAAAGCTTGTCCGACCGCCCGGCGTCCTCGGCGGCCCGCAAGTCGTACCGGTCCATCCCCGGGCGTCGCACGACATTCCCCGGAGTCTCCAACTCCACGCGACCACCGAGTGGTTGAGCACTCACACCGCTCAGCCCGAAGCTCAGACAAGCGACTCCCACCCAGACGATACGCCACACGACTCCGCACTCGCGCCGGGCGAGCGAGGAAAGTCGGTGGGAAACGTGGATCGCCTGATGTTGCATCACGAAGAGTCTCCCCGGGTCACTGGTCTCACTCATTGTGGGGGCGAGGAACCCTGAACATCAAGCCCGCTGGAGCAGTGAGTCGGCGACGCCCTGTTTCACATGGGGTGTGTCATCTTGGGCTGATGGCTGATGGCGAATGGCGGATGGCCAGAGGTTGACTGACAACTGACAACTGACAACTGTGAAACAGTGCGTTGCCGTGGTTTTTGGGGAGAAGTCATTGCATTACGGAGACGATCCGGTCAAAATCATGGGCTGGCCAGCACTGACGAATCGGGTCACAAATCCTCTGCGGAGTCTGTTCCATGAAGAAGATGATGCTGTGTGTGTTGGTCGGCGCATGTCTGGGTGTGGTTGGCGGTGTGGCTGAGGCGCGGAATTGCGGTCGTCCGCAGAGATGTCGCATGCACAAAACAGTGTGCCAGAGGAGCCCGCAGGCACCGTGCCAGACATGTGTTCCTGCCAGCATGCCGTGTTGCCCTGTGCTAGGCGCAGCGACAGCGCCCGCTGTGCAACCGGCTCCCGCTCCCGCTCCGCCTGCCGCACAGACATCAAAGCCGGAGACGCTTTCCCCGTCAGCTTCCGACAAGACGGACAAGGTGAATCAATAGAGCCGGTCGGGTCGCTTTCGGAAATCGCGGGAGTGGCACGGCCCCGATCGGTCGGCTGCTCAAGCGATGTGGACCCGCTGCTGAGGACATGGTCCAAAATAACATCCCGATTTGAACAGAGGGATTTGAACAGACGGAAACGAAGAAAACGAAGGCTCAGGTTCGAAGCTCCTTCATTTCCTTCGTTTTCTTCTGTTCAAAATCAAATCGGGACGTTGTTTCGAGCCACATCCTGAAGCGGTCATGTGTGTGTTGTGCAATTCGGGCGGTCGGTGGGCCGTGGAACCCCCTTCTCACGGATCGAGGCGTCGGATGAATTTCAGAAGCTCTGTCCCGTGTTACCATCCGCTGGGTTGGCTGGCTCGGGTGTTGTTGTTCGCTGGCATCTTGTGGTCGGGTACGCGGAGTGTCGCGGCCCAGGAGACCGAGGCCGGGACGCGGCAGTTTGCCGTCGCAGTCGGCTTTCAAAATCAGAAGCTGTACGAGCAGGCGATCGACGAGTGGCAGGTGTTTCTCAAGAAGTTCCCGCAAGATCCGCGCGCGGACAAAGCCTCTCATTACCTCGGCACGTGCCAGTTGCAGGCGAAGCAGTACCCGGCGGCGATGGCCACGTTTGAGGCGGTTCAAAAAAACTACCCGAAGTTTGAGTCCCTCGATCAGTCGCTGCTGAATCTCGGGACGGCGTACTACAACCAGGCCCAGGTGACCAAGAAGTCGGAGGACTACGACCGAGCCGAGAAAGGGTTCGCCAAGTTCGTCGTGCAATTCCCGAAAAGCCCGCTGGCAGCGCGTGCGGTCTTCTTTCGCGGAGAGAGCCTGTATCAGCAAAACAAGGTCGCCGAAGCCGCGAAGAGCTACGGCGAGCTGATCCAGAACTATCCGCAGGCCGAACAATTGGCGGATGCGTACTACGCCTTGGGAGTGGCGCAAGAGGCGCTCCAGCAGGGGGCGGAGGCACAAGCCACGTTTGCCAAGTTTGCCGAGAAATTCCCCCAGCACGAACTGACGACCGAAGTCCGCATGCGGCAGGCGGAGTTGCTCTTCGCCAAATCCGACTATGCGGCGGCCCTGCCCGTGTTCGCCCAGGTCAGCAGCGTCAAGTCATTCGCACTCGCGGATACCGCCATGTTGCGACAGGCCCGCTGTCAGTATGAGCTGGGCAAGTTTGAAGAGGCGGGAACCTTGTATTGGAACATGCCCAAGCAGTTCCCGAACACGAAATACTACGACACGGCGATCGTGGCGGGGGCGAAGTGCTTTTACCTTCAAGGTCGCTATCAGGAGACGCGTGAGGGGCTCGAGCATGTCGCCAAGCGCGATGTCCCGGAGGCCGCCGAAGCCAAGCAGTGGATCGCCAGGGCGTACCTGAAGGAGAAGAATCCACAGCAGGCCCTGCTCGTGTTGGACGCAGCCATCCAGCAACACGCCAGCAGCCCCGCGTTGCCTCAGTTATTGCTGGCGCGAGCGGACACACTGTATGAAATCCCGAATCGCCGCCAGGAGACCGTGGCCCTCTATGCCGACTTTGCGACCAAGTACCCGCAGCAGGAACTGGCCTCACAATCGCAGTACATGGCCGCGCTGACCGCTCTGGATGTCGAAGATTATCAGGCGGCGCGCTCCCTCAGTTCAAAGTTCCTGACCACGTTTCCGAATGACAAGCTGGTCCCCGATGTCCTGTTCATCGGAGCGGAAGCACACCTGCTCTTGAAGGACTACGCCGAAGCCGATCGGCAGTATCGCAGCTTCTTGCAGAAGGCACCAACACACGCCAATGCGCCGCAGGCGAAGGTGCGGCTGGCGTTGTCGCAACACCTGGCCAGCAAGCATGCGGAGGCCGCTGCGGAGTTGCAACCGCTGATTGCAGACTTGAAAGACGCGGGAATTCAGAGCGAAGCTTTGGCGATTCTGGGGCGTTGCCAGATGGCTCTCAATCAGTTCGACAAGGCGGCTCAAGCGTTTGAGCAATCGTTGAAGGCGAAGCCCGATCGCCCGCAATCCGACGAAACGCTGCTGCTGCTCTCCGACGCCTACCGTCGCCAGGGGAAGTCAGCTGAATCGTCAGAGCGGATGCAGCAACTGCTGAAGCAGTTCCCGCAAAGTGCGCGAGCGGAAGAGGCGACGTTCCGCCTGGGTGAGGCGGCTTACGCCCAGAATGGTTTTGAACAGGCGATCGCGCACTACACGACCGTCGTCAAGAACTGGCCGCAGGGGACGTTCGCACCGCATGCTCAGTACGGCCTCGGCTGGTCGTATTTGAAACGGGAAGATTTCAAGACTGCCTCAGAGGCCATGACGACTCTCACGACGAAATATCCCAAGTCGGAGTTGGTCCCCAAGGGGCTCTATGCGCGAGCCGTCGCGCGTTACCAGTTGCAGGAGTATGCGGGCGTGGCCACGGATGTGACGGCGTTCCTGCAAAGCCAACCGCCGAAGCATGACGTGCTGGATGCCCAGTACCTGCTGGGCCTGTCGCTCGCCGGACAGCAGAAGTATGAAGAGGCCGCGAAGACCTATGCAGCGATCCTGGCCAGCGACCCGAAGTATGCCGGAGCCGACAAAGCGGCCTATGAACTGGGCTGGGCGTATGTCGAACTCGGGCGGAAGCCGGATGCCGCCGCCGCCTTCAATCGCCTGGCGAAGGATTACCCCACGAGTCCGCTGGCCGCCGAGAGTCTGTTCCGCGTGGCCGAATCGCACTACGACGCGGGCCAATTCATGGAGGCCGCGAAAGTCTATACCGAGGCACAGCAGAAAGCGGGCGCGACCGACCTCGGCGAGAAGGCGCTGCACAAGCTCGGCTGGTGTTACTTGAAGGCCGAAAAACTCCCCGAAGCCAGCGCCGCCTTTGCCTCGCAGTTGAAGACCTATCCTCAAGGCTCGCTCGCTGGGGATGCGGGATTCCTGCTGGGCGAATGCGAGTACAAGCAGAAAGCCTGGAAAGCGGCGTTCGAACAGTACGCCGCTGTGATCGCCGCCAAGCACCCCACATATCTGGCGCTGGCGCTATATCGCTCCGGGGAGTGCGCCGCGGCCCAGGAGCAATGGGCCGAGAGCCTGCGACTGCATCAGCAGGTGCTGACTCAATTCCCGGACTTTGAGCTGAAGACGGAAGCCCGGTACGGAGTCGGCTGGGCGCTTCAGCAGCAGAACAAGCTGGCCGAGGCCATCGCTCAATATGAGAAGGTCACGGAGGAAACGGACACCGAAACTGCGGCCAAAGCCCGCTTCATGATCGGCGAATGTTTCTTCGCTCAGAAGGATCACAAGACGGCCTCCAAGCATTTCCTGAAGGCTGCATTTGCGTATGGTCACAAGGAGTGGTCGGCGATGTCATACTTCGAAGCGGCGCGCTGTTTCGAGGTCTTGGGGGATGTGGCCCAGGCGAAGAACTGTTATCAGCAACTGATTGAGAAGTATCCCGAACATGCCAAAGTGCCGGATGCCCG
>JAYTFV010000059.1:0-6033 GCA_043734065.1 Planctomycetota bacterium | reverse complement strand
GGCGATTCCTCTCAGCGTGTGGTGGCCTCTTCGACAATCGCGATCTCGGCGTCGGTCAGGGCGTACAGTTCGTAGACGAGTTGATCGAGCTGACGGTCTACGGTGGCGATCTGTCTTGCGAGAACCGAAACGTCAGGTCTAAGTGAGTCGGCACGGGAGAACCATTCAGAGTGTTCCAGAGCGCCGCCCACTCGGGACAACTCTGAGGCCAACACTGTAACAGCATTCACAGGCACTTCCACGCCAGGGCCATCAATGCCCTCGGCCATATCACGCGGCCCAATCCTGCGTCTCGCCGATCCTGAGAGGGCAGCGTATCGTGGTGATGCGACGAGAGATTGAGTAAGTGTTGTCGCGAAGGCATTATCCCGAACATGCGTCGTTGACATTCACGCGGAGATTCGTTTGACTTGGTACTTAGCCAACCCTCATCTTGTCTCGCAGGTGATTCGTGATCTGCCCTCAATGCGGCGTCGACGCCGCAAATCATTTGACGCAGTGCCGCTCCTGTCAGAGTCATCTCGGATTCCCGAATGTCAGGGCTGCCGAATCGCCAACAGAGGTGGCTGCGCTTCAGGCTCGATACGACGCAGCGATGGAGCTGGCCGCAATCGATGGGTCGCTATCGCGTCTGCAAGAGTTTGAAAATGAAGTCCGTCAAAGCCGGGCGGTCATTGCAAAGAAATGGGGAACCGTCTGCCAGATCGTCGAACAACAGACAGAGTTGTTCAAAACGTTCTACCGCCAAGTTGTTGAGGATGGACGGCAGCCGGAGGACAATGGCTTTGATACAAAACGAAAGGCCGTCGACGCTTCATTCTTCCCGTACTATGAAGAGAGCATCGTCTTCTGTGCCCTCTCGCTGAGCAAGACAGGCGACCCCGCCTATGGCGACTGCCATTTTTCTCTGAGGGATGCGTCGATCGGTCACCGCACGACGGTCTTCGAGGAAAACACGCTGGTCTTCTGTGAGCGGCGAAAAATACCGATCGGAAATGCGATTCCTCCTGGATATCGAACCAAATGGCCGGACCGACATCGCCTGGCTATCGCCAAACTGCATGCGAAAGTCCAGGCGACAACGACTTCTGTCGAGTTCCCTGGAGTTCTGCTGAAAACGACGCAGAATGGTAGTACCGGTGACGCAGACTTTGTCGAAGTTCACATTTACGGTATCCTGGATCTGAAGTCGGTGGCTTCGTTCGTGGGGCCGAAACAGAAGTCCGCTCCCGATAAGATCTTGGCGAAGCGGGTCCGGGCCAAACTTGAGGCTGCGGGCGTCACCGACATCACCTTTGGCTGATCGCAGAACATGCAAGCCGTCATTTCCGGACAACTTGGATTAGCGTTGTTCAAGGACAACCATCAGACCTATCTGGTGAATGTTGATGAACCGGAGAGTTCGTGCGCAGTCAACGACCGGGACGCATCGCTCGCATTTCGCGATGCACGTGACTCGGTGCATCTTTCGAACACAACGCGTGAACGAGTCATTCATGCCTTGAATCTGGCTTGGTCCAAAGACCGCTCGCTCCAGTTGACTTTGATCTTTATCGATCACGCCGAGGACGCCGATCTGCGGCAAGAAGCGATGGCATTCGTCGACGAGCAATTCGGTCAACCGGAAGTGATCGATTTCGTCGCAGCCCGACTCTGGTCGGCCCCGCTGCCAACCTCTGCGGACCTGCTGGGTGCAATCCGTTTGTCTGCGGGATTCTCACGGGTCCACCACTTCCTGACCGAACTCCAATCCGATCAACTGCCCATCGACCGAGTTCGGCAAGCTTGGGATGCCGTCGCAGACACCCGTTTGGAAGACCCGAGCATTCAGGGGCGGCTGGAGGACCGGCTGATCGCGTTGGGTATTTTTCGATCACTGGCCGTTGCAGTACGGACACATCAGGTCGGGTCAGCAATTGTCGAGTGCTTGGGCCATCCCGTACTGCGAAAGATATCTGGAAATCGGGAGTGGATTGGTCAATGGACCAAGCCGCTGAAAGATTCAAGCTCCACATTCACTGCATCGATCACGACTCTGGGCGATCCCATTGAGGACTATGAAGACGGACCAATCACAGAAAACCCGGATCAGCTCAAAGGACGACTCAGCCGAAAGGATTTGCGGTCTTCGATGCGTGCGAAACAGCCCACGAGGCATGAACAACGTCTGCGGGCAGAGAAGGAACTAGAGTCGATCTTCAGTCTCCTCAGGCAGGGACAAGCGGCCCGTGCGGAGGAGTGGGTGTTTGTACTCGCCGAGCGGCAGGCAAGCGATGGAGAGGCTCCGCTAGCTGCAAAGTCTCTGAGTAACATTGCCCAGGAGTGTAAGCGTCTGAAGCACTTCCCAGTGCAGTTGCGGTTGATGGAGAGAGCTGTCCAGCTCAGCCCGAATGACCCTCAATCGCATTGTCAGTTCGCGGAGGCACTCCGATCAAATCGCCGCCCGGACGAGGCGCTGGCCCGCTACGAACAGTCCGTTCGGCAGTTCCCCCAAGACGAAGTGGCTGCCAACGGCTTGGCGGAGACGCTGCGTGAACTCGGACGCCCGGACGAGGCGCTGGCCCGCTACGAACAGTCCGTTCGGCAATTCCCTCGAAGCTGTTATGCGATCGGAGGCAAGGCCAGCACCCTGATTGACTTGAAGCGGTTTGACGAAGCTGGGGCCGTGATTCGCGCGGCGACTCAGACGACGGGCAACCCGAACTGGGTCTTGCTCCATATGGAGGGGATGTACCTTCTGCGAGTCCGTGATTTCGGCCAGGCGATTTCGATCTTCGAGCGCGGCGTCCGTGAAAATCCGAGCCGTCGAGATCGACAATACTTTGCATCGGCACTCGCCACTGCGCAGATTCACGCACAGCGTCTCGCCGACGCTGAAGCTTCACTGGCGATCATGAGCGGGGAAACCGCGACTTTGCTGAGATGTCACGTCGCTTACGAGCAGGGGCAACTTGAACTGGCCTCGGACAGAATGAATCAGTTGTCGACACCGAAGACGCGTATCGGAAAGAAACTGGCGGGACTGTTTCAGATTGCAATCCAGTCACAAATGAGCGGCAACGAACTCGAACGATGGCGATCGGATGTCTTCTCGCTGGAATGTGAATTGGTCCGTATTCCGCAGAAAGCCTTGACCTTCTGATTCAAGCGGCAGCTTGGCCGTTTCGAGCGATTTTTGCACACACGCACTACGTCCCCGCCCTACTCCTCCGGCGGTTTCTTCCGCCCGCGACGCGCCTTGCCCTTCGGCCCGTCCGGCTTCCTCGCCGTGCGGCCTCGGCGGGGCCAGCTTTTGAGTTGCTTTTGGAACTCGTCTTTGGTCAGGGGCACAGCGGACATGGCCAGTTCGGCGTCGGCGGCGGGGCGGCCGCCTTCATCGGGGTCGACGACATCGTAGACTTCTTTTTCGAGCTGCCGCAGCCATGGGGGGATGTCGACGCCGGAGCCCCAGGAGTCGGTGAGGTACAGGTCGATCTCGCGCCGCAGTTCGACGAATGAAGGCGATTCGACGCCCGCCTGCGAATCGGCGACGGCCTGGTGAATCAGGGCCAGGATCCGGTTGACGGCCAGCGGCTTGATGAATCGCTGGTTGAGGTGGTCGGCGATCGTCGGCATCCGCATGCCGTAGGCCCGCTGCAGGCCGGAAAGATCCTGCAGGTGCCGCGCGGCGAGGTCGGTCGTCTGAGCCTCGTAGGTTCCTTCCCACAGCCGCGCCGCTTCGGTCTCCTGCAACCGGGTCAGCATCTCATGCACGAGCGTGATCGGCGACATGCTCCACGAATCGCGGTCGTACCGGGCCTCCAAACGCAGGAAGTCGAGCAGGCAGTAGAACATGTTCCCGTAGTCGGACTGCGTGGTCGTCGTGTTGTATTCGAGGAAGCGGTCGAACTTGTCGACCACGATCGAGTAGATCGTCTCCAGGCACCACTCGCACTGCTCGCGGTCGATCATCCCCGAGTCGAGATCGTCGAGCATCTTGATCGGCTTGAGCGGGTCTTGCTGCTCCTCCAGATAGTCGAGATACCAGTCGATTCCCTGATGCAGAATCGCCCGCACGTTGCCCAAGGTGAGCTGGCTGGCGTGCAGCAAATCGCCGCCATACTCCCGAATGAACTCGGCCAGATCGAGCCAGTCATCGTTGTCCCGCAGCCCATCGACGGAGGAAATCCGCATCGTGCGGCTATGGTCGAGCCACAGGTCTTGGAACGGTTCGACGATGTCGCCGATGGCGTCGATCAGGACTTCCGTGTGCGCCTCCCCATCGTCCCACGTGCGGGACGAGTGGATCACCTCTTCCAGGACGTTCCGCAGTGCCAAGTCGAACAGCCGGTCGAATTCGGTGATCGCCTGCCCATCCGGTCGCCAGCGGCGTTCCATCTGAAAGGCCGTCTGCAGCACCCGCCACGTCTCATACAGCAGCCCCATGCGCGGCAGTTCCCGCAGCAGGAACCGCACCACCGACTGCATCATCTGCGCCCGCAGGATGGGGGCGGGCTTGCCTCCGTTGTCGAGCGGCACGTAGAGCAGTGCGTGCTTCGCCATCCACTCCAGCACCGTCGGCAACGACTTCACGACCGTATCGATGTCGCGCCGCACGACCGCGCGGATCAGCGTCGACAGCTCGGGATCGTCCTCGGCACGACTGCCCGTGGTAGTCTCCTCGGGCAGGCAACCCGACAGCAACCGATCCGCATTCCGCAGGCAGATGAATGTGTTGATCACCTGATGCAGCATGTAGAACTTCACCTGCAATTGGATGTCGTACTCGACGTTCGCATCGTGTTCGCCGGAGGACTCGGCGACCGTGTGGTCCCAGATCGCCTCCATCAGTTCGGCGAGGTCGACCTGCCAGCGCTGAGCCTGCGTCCGCCAGTCGCGGACGCCCTCCAAGGTCTGCTGCAAGATCGGGGTCAGCGGGGTGTCGCGGTGCCGGTGCAGGTCGGCGGCCAGTCGCACAGCCGCCATCTGCCACAACTGCCCGACGGCGTTGATGAACTTGAGCCGTGGCTCCATGTCGCGGTTGATGACTTCGAATTCGGTGTTGCGGAAGCCGAAGTCGTTTTCGAGGGTGTTCCCCCAGTTGCCGTCGTCGGTGGTGTCCTTGTAGGTCACTTCCTCGTAAGCCGCTCCGAAGACATCGTCCTCGTCTTTCTCCTCGTCGCCTGCCTGGGCGTCGTCCTTAAGTGGATCTTCTCGCATCGCCTGCTGGGCGCGTTCGACGGCCCCTTCCATGCGTGGCACCGACCACAGCTCATCGGCGTTCGATTCGAGGAAGGCGAACATCCGGCGGAGCAGATTCGCCCGCTCGTCCTGCGTCATGGTGCAGGCGTCCCCGGCGATCAACTTCATCCAGCGGATCAGCATTGCGAACAGCGAGTGCTTGGGCGATTCCAACCCGACATCGCTGTATTGACTGAGCCACTGCATCAGTAGTGCCAGCGAGGCGACCAAGTCCTTGCGATACAGCAGGGCATCGACGACGAGAGCGTACGCCTGCGCCGATTCGAACTCCTCGACATGCTGCCGCCAGAACCCGACATCGCCCGCTGCCTCCCCGGCCTTCCGCCACTCGATGAGCGTCTCGGAGACATGTGTCGCGGCATCAAGGCTGTCCTGCCCGGAGACCTTCGGCAGGTCTTCGACGGTGGTGCTGGCGAAGCGGTCCCACCACTCGGCGACCTTCTGGTACTCGATCAGAATGCGTTCGCGAGCGGCCCCGTTGCCTTGTGCGGCCGCTTCGCTGAGGACGCGCGAGAAGGCCCCAAACGAGTCTTCGACGAGTTCGATCAGCACCTCGACGCGATTGTCGGGGATCGTGTCCTCGCGCGAGGAGAACAGCGGGAACTGTCCCTGGAAGCCCAGGATGTCCCACGGGTCGACCAGCGCCCCGCACTCGATGCCCCGCTGAAACAGATCGAACAGCCCCATCACGAGGTCGACCGCCTCGGGCAGTTTGTTCTGATTGAGGGCATGATGGGCTAGGCCGATGCGACACTGGATCTCGCACTCGAACCGGATCGACGCCGCCGGGAT
>JAYTFV010000058.1:0-10917 GCA_043734065.1 Planctomycetota bacterium | reverse complement strand
GTGGGCCTTAGCCCGCGCAGGATTTCCAGAATCTCCCGGTGGACGCGTTGTATTTGCCAGACTGTCACAATGTTCCCTGTCTTCATGAAAACGATGGTGCCTGTGCCCGGTTCGTCGGCGTCCCAGGGGCCGCTGGTCTCTTGCTCCAGCATCGCGACGAATTCAGTGAGTCTCTCCCCAGTCATGCCCAATGGTCCCACGCGGTACAGCACGGTTTCATACATCAGGTCCGCCTTTTCCTTGGTCGTAATCAGGCACTCCTCGTCGGAGACCTGGACCGTCAGTTCCGTCCCGTTGACGTTACTGAGCATCTGCTGGAGGGCGACGTGCAAGGGGAGGTTCACCGCTCGAGCATTCACTCTTGTGTCTTCATCCAGCCCCGCATCTGTCAGGGCCTGCTGATCTAATCGAAACTTGGCTCCGGTCGCGGCTTCCAACCAAGCGGCGACCTCTTTCAACGTGTTGTCGGGGAATTCATAACTGACGTGTTTCTCTTCGAGCACCCGCCTTTGTCGCAAATCCTCCGCCGAGCAATTTGTCAGAACGATGGGATCCTGACGGCGCAGGCCAGCCAGGATCTCCGCGACCGCTTGGTGCATGCGGTGCGTCTGGCGGATGTACAATAGATTGCCGACAATCGAGAGGGTTCCGGTTCCCGGTTCATCGGCATCCCACGGGCCACGAGTGGTTTGCTCCAAGAGGGCGATAATCATGGTGGAATCGAGTTCCTCGGAGAGCAGATCGCCGATGGGGTACTGTCGCGTAATATAGGTTCCGTTGGCTTTTTCCTGGGTCGTCAGGGTCACGAGTCCGTCCTGGACAATCCATGCGACTTGCGTATCTCCCAACTGGCGAGTCAGAAGGGTGGCCAGGTAGGTCACCGTCTCGCCCTTGAGCCACAGCGGGATGATTGTGTCTTTTCCGAGATCAATCCCGGCATCGGTGAACGACTGCTCGTCGACCACCACCTGCATGCCGGTCATCTGCTCGATTCTGGCCCGCACGAGCGGCCAGGGGGCGTTCTCCATCGTCTCCGGGTTCACGCGCGTGACCGACTTCTCAGCGATCTCATCCCGCTTGACCCCCACCGCCCCATCGTACAGCCCCAGCTTCCGAGGAGCAGCATCCTCGGCGATGACAACTCCCCCGAGCAGAAGAGCAGCCAGCATGACCCCCAGCTGGCTGATCGACGGGGATGGACGCATGTCTCGCTCCGAAAAAGCGTACCGGGCCGAATGGCCAACCAAGTACCTCCGCTGCATTATCACCGCCACGGGGATCGCTTGTCGAGGAATACTTCGGGATCTCACGATGTGTCACGGGAGAGGCACGCGATACACTGACGAAGCAGACCGCTTGGCACGTCGAGCAAGCTCCACGGCGAACGGACGGCTCTCGAACACGGCGGACTGACGTCCCCCGCTCGCTGACACCCTCACCCCTCAACGATCCCCCCCCCCATGTCCTCCCGTACCGTCCGACTCGTGACCCTCGGCTGTAAGGTCAATCAGTACGAGACCCAGCTCGTGAAGGAAGCTCTCGTCGCGGGGGGGTTTCGCGAGGCCGATGAGACTGAGACGGCGGACTTGTGCGTGGTGAATACCTGCACGGTGACGGGGGATGGGGACTATAAGTCTCGCAAGATCATCCGGGCGCTGGCTCGCGACAACCCCGGCACGCGGACGATCGTGATGGGGTGTTATGCCACGCGCGACCCCGAGGCCGTGGGTCAGTTGCCCAACGTGTTCGAGGTCGTCACCGACAAGCGCGAGCTGCCCGATGTCCTCGCTCGCCAGGGGGTGTATGACATCCCGGACGGCATCAGCTACTTCGAGGGTCGGAAGCGGGCCTATGTCAAGGTGCAGGACGGCTGCATCCTGCGATGCTCGTATTGCATCATTCCGAAGGTGCGGCCCGGCCTGACCAGTCGCTCCCCGGAATCGATCGAGGCCGAGGTGCGCCGCCTGATCGATCACGGTCACAAAGAGATCATCATCACCGGCATCCACGTCGGGCATTACGGCGTCGACACGACGCGCGGCAAGACAGGGCTGCCGCCGTTTCGGCTGTGGCACCTGTTGCGGAGGCTCGACCAGATTCCGGGGAACTGGCGGATGCGGCTGTCGAGCATAGAGGCCAACGAGGTGGACGAGGAGTTCTTCCAGGCCGCAGCCGATTGTGAACATTTGTGCCCGCAGTTTCATCCGGCGTTGCAGAGCGGGTCGGATGGGGTACTGACGCGGATGCGGAGGCGATATCGCGTCGGTAAATTTTTGGAGAAGCTCGACCGGATTCGCGAGTTTCTGCCGAACGCTGCGTTCTCGACCGATGTAATAGTGGGGTTTCCCGGCGAAACCGATGCGGAGTTCGCGGAGACGGTCGAGACCTGTCGCCGGGCTCGGTTCATGAAGATGCACATCTTCCCGTTCAGCCCCCGGCGAGGCACTCCGGCTGCGGACTACCCGGATCAAGTGCCTCCCGAGGTCCGAAAGCAGCGTTGCCAGGAGCTCGCCGGTGTGGAACACGCACTCGCGAAGGATTATCATGCGAAGTTCATCGGGGAGCCCTTGGAGGTGCTCGTCGAGGGATTGGTGGCGAATCGACCCGGCTGGGTTCACGGGACTGATCGTCATTACATGCCGGTTCATCTTCCCGGTCAGCCCCGCGATGTCGGAACATTGCGGTTGTGTCATGGAGTCGAAGTCTGCGTGCGTTTTCTGCGAGCTGAGTGATGTCTGAACCAGTGCCATTCCAGTCGAGCTTCTTTACCGTCGACCGAGAGGGCGATGTGTCTGTGGTCTCCATCATCAAGGAGCAGTTGGTGGATGTCGATAACCTCGAGCAACTCAGCCAGGACTTCAACCTGCTGATCGAGAAGCTTGAGATTACAAAAATCATCGTGCGTCTGACTCGCGTGCGGTATATGACCAGCATGGCCATCGGCAAGTTGATTACGCTGCACCGCAAGCTTAATCGCATGAAGGGCACGCTGGTGCTGTGCGAGTTGATGCCGGATGTCAATGCGACGATGGAAGCGGCGAAGTTGCTGACGTATTTCAGCACCTGCCCCGATCTGGCCACCGCGTTGACCACGATTCAGTCGGCGGCGTAAGTTGTCGCTGCGAGGTAGCTGCGTTCGCCAGAACGCGGGCAGCCCGCACTCTGGCGAGTGCAGCTACATGACCATCTCCCTCACCCCTCAGCGCACTTCGGGCACGAGTAGTGCAAGCTCAGCCGGTCGGTCGGCCACTGCTCTTCGGGGGTGTCTTTCTCCACGCGGATCAGATGTACGACCCCCTTGCCGAGGTCGAGGGCCGCTTCGGTCGAGTCGGCGATGCGGCCGCGCGATTCGGGATCGACCTTCACGCGGTCGACGACGACCTGCACTACATGCTCGCGCTTGTGGTCGATGGCGGGCACCTCTTCAATGCCGTACGTGGTCCCGTTAATACGCACTCTTAAGAACCCCTGCGTGCCGAGTTTATCCCACAGCTTCGTATAACTCTGACCGACCGGGACTTCGACGGGAGCGGCGATGTAGAGTCGCGTCTCCTTGGGGAGCGAGAGGATGCGCTCGATGATCTGGTCGGTCGTCTGACGCTCGACCGGGACTTGGCAGGTGGGGCAGTACGGCTGTCCGAGGCGGGCGAAGAGGACTCGCAGGTAGTCGTAGATTTCGGTGACAGTGCCGACGGTCGAGCGGGGGGTGCTGCCGACCGTCTTCTGCTCGATCGCGATGGCGGGCGAGAGACCGGTGATTTGCTCGACGCGGGGCTTGGGCATCTGGCCGAGAAACTGGCGGGCATACGCCGAGAGCGACTCGACGTAGCGCCGTTGCCCCTCGGCATACAGCGTGTCCATCGCCAGCGACGATTTGCCGCTGCCGCTGGGTCCGCAGAAGACGCTCATCTGGTCACGCGGAACGGTGAGGTTGAGCGATTGCAGGTTGTGCTGCGAGGCCCCACGGATGGTGATGTTGGAGTCAGCGAGCGGGGGACGTAAGTCCCCCGTGCCAGCGAGGACGTGACTGGCCACCACGGTGTTCGAGATCGATTTGCGTTTCGTACGTGCGGCTTTGAGGTCGGGAGTGCCGCTCTGCACGAGGGACTTACGTCCCCCGCTCGCTGTCTCCAGCACGCCCCGCAGGGCCCTTCCCGTGTGTGACCTCTCACACTTCGCCACCTCTTCCGGTGTCCCAACGCACACGATCTCCCCGCCGCCGCTGCCGCCTTCCGGGCCGAGGTCGATCACCCAGTCGGCGGTCTTCACGACATCGAGGCTGTGCTCGACGACGACCACGGTGTTGCCCGCGTCGACGAACCCGTGCAGCACCTTGAGCAGCATTTGCACATCGGCAAAGTGTAGGCCGGTCGTCGGCTCATCGAGCAGGTAGAGTGTCTTGCCCGTCGAGCGCTTGCCGAGTTCCCGCGCGAGCTTGATCCGCTGGGCCTCGCCGCCGGAGAGCGTCGGACTCGACTGCCCCAGCTTGAGGTAATCCAAGCCGACATCATGCAGCGTCTTCAGCATCTGGTGAATCTTGGGATGATGCTGGAACAACTCGATCGCCTCCTGCACATCCATGTTGAGGACATCGGCGATGCTCTTCTCTTTGTACTTCACTTCCAGTGTTTCGTGGTTGAATCGCTTCCCTTCGCACACCGGGCAGCTGACCCAGATGTCGGCCAGGAAGTCCATCTCCAGCTTCGTGGCTCCGTGCCCTTCGCACGCCTCGCAACGCCCATCGGCCACATTAAAGCTGAACCGCCCCGGCGTGTAACCGCGAAGCTTGGCTTGGGGGAGTTGGGTATAGAAGTCGCGGATCTCGTCGAAGAGTTTCACATAGGTCGCCGGGTTGGAGCGCGGGGTACGCCCGATCGGCGATTGGTCGATGTCGATCGCCTTGTCGAGGTGTTCGAGCCCGGTGATCTTCTTGAATTTGCCGGGGTTGCCGAGTCCCTTGTTGATGTCGCGGTTCAGGACTTCCCAGAGGATGTCGTTGCTGACCGAACTCTTCCCCGATCCACTGACGCCGGTGATACACACGAAGACCCCGAGCGGGATCTCGACATCGACGTTCTTGAGGTTGTTATGTGTGGCCCCCGTGATCTTGATTCGGTTGTCGCCAATCGGTCGGCGCTGCTGCGGCACTTCGATGCGGCGGCGGCCTGACAGGAAGGCCCCCGTGACACTCCGCTCGCTGGCCTTGATCTCCTCGACGGTCCCCCGCGCCACGATCTCGCCCCCACGCACGCCCGGTCCGGGACCGAAGTCGAAGATGTAATCCGCCGCCTGCATCGTCTCTTCGTCATGCTCGACAACGATGACCGTGTTCCCCTGATCGCGCAGGTCTTGCAGGCTCCGCAGCAGCATTGTGTTGTCCCGCGGATGCAGCCCGATCGACGGCTCATCGAGGATGTACAACACTCCGACCAGCCCGCAGCCGATCTGCCCCGCCAGACGAATCCGCTGCGATTCGCCGCCCGAGAGCGTCGGAGCCGAGCGATCGAGGGCGAGGTAATTCAGCCCGCACCGCAACAAGAAACCCAGCCGCCCGCGAATCTCCTTGAGGGCCTCGGTCGCGATGAGCGTCTGTGTTTCGTCGAGTTCGATGTCCTGGAAGAACTGGAGGGCGTCTTCGACGGAGAGGGAGCAGACTTGGGGGAGGGAGAGGGGGGAAGAGCGTTGAGGGTAGAGCGATGAGCGTTGAGGGTCAGAAGCAGAGGTTTTTTTCCTTGTCGATCGCAACTTACTCGTCGGCTCCGCATTCTGCTGGCCTCTTTCGCTCAACGCTAAACCCTCAACACTCAACGATCTGCTCGTGATCCTGACCGCCCTCGCCTGCGGGTTCAGCCGCGTCCCTTCGCACGCGGTACACGGCGTGACCTCCATGTACTTTTCGAGCTGGCGGCGGCGCATGGGGTTCTTGGCTTTGCGGTACTCTTCGAGCAGTTCCGGGCAATACCCGTCCCATGTCCCGCCGTGCTTCCAGACTCCGCCCGAGTGCCTCCAAGAATAGGTGATGTGCCGGTCGCCCATCCCGTTCAGGAACTTGGCGACGGCCTCCTCGGGGAGTTCGTTCCACGGCAGCTTGAGGAACGTGTCTTCCTCCATCCCGCAGTCCTGCTCGATGGCTGTGGCGACTCCGGCGTAGATATGTTTACGCCAGCGCCCGACCTCGCGGAATGCGCCGAGCAGTGTGAGGCAGCCCTGCGTGATCGACTTCTCGGGGTCTTCGACGAGCCGGTCGATCTGGAACTCATGCCGCTGGCCGAGACCCTGGCACGGGACGCACATGCCGAGGGGGCTGTTGAAACTAAACAGTTGCGGCGACGGCGGTTCGTAGGAGATGCCACAGCCGGGGCAGGCGTATTTGGTGGAGTAGAGGGTGGAGGAGGAAGAGGGTTGATGGTTGATGGTTGATGGTTGATCGACCAGAGCGCCTTCTGGCTGATGGCTGATGGCTGACGGCTGATGGCTCTTCTCCCCCCTTGGCACTTGCCCCTTGTCACTTGCCACTTCGCCGCTCACCTCGACGATGAGTCTCCCGTCCGCCAGCTTGGCTGCGGTTTCGATGGCTTCTGCCAGTCTTGTGCGGGTTCCCTTGCCAGCGACGAGGCGGTCGATCACGACCTCGATCGTGTGCTTGAAGTGCTTCTTGAGTTGCAGGTCGGACGAGAGCGAGACCACTTCGCAATCGACCTTGGCCCGCAGGAACCCTTTCTTGAGCAGGTCGATGAACAGGTCGCGGAACTCCCCCTTCTGGTTCTGAACCAGCGGGGCCAGGATCTGGAACCGCGTCCCCTCCGGCAACGTCAGCACGCTCTCCAGAATCTGGTCGAGCGACTGCGCGGTGATCGGCTGGTGGCACTTCGTGCAGCAGCCCTGCCCCACGCGGGCGTACAGCACACGCAGGTAGTCGTAGATTTCGGTGATCGTGCCGACGGTGCTGCGCGGGTTGCGGCTGGTGGCCTTTTGCTGGATCGAGATCGACGGGGCCAGGCCGGTGATCGAGTCGACCTCGGGCTTGGGCATCTGGCCCAGGAACTGCCGGGCGTACGTCGACAGTGACTCGACATACCGCCGCTGCCCCTCGGCATACACCGTATCAAACGCCAGCGAACTCTTCCCCGACCCCGACACGCCCGACATCACGACGAGTTTGTTCCGGGGAATGACGAGGTCCACATTCCGCAGGTTATGCTCCCGCGCCCCCCGCACCACAATGTCCGCAGCTGCCATCCCCGGCCTCGATCCTGGTCTTTGCTCAATGCTCCCGTTGCCGGGGAAGCGGTGCTGGATGCGCCGCCTCAGCATGGATTGTTTCCAGTTCGCGGCTAAGGGCAAGGGTGAGAGGGGGATTCGGAGGCAGCAGGGCGGAAGTGGACTGGCCATTCGGTCCAGGCCGCAGCGCAAACAAGGGTGACCACTCGAAACCCACCACGCCCTAGCTGGCGCTGCGGGCTGTCTACGCGAGCCACTGAAGACCACGGCCTTCGCAAAGCCTCAGACCGTGCCACCCGACCGGGGTGGGCGTGGAGCGTGAGGCTTCGGGGGTCAGTGTCTTGGCCAAGGAAGCAATCAGCAGGTCACGTCTCCCCATGTCGGGGCCATGCGCAAAGCCTCCTGACCCCGCCACCCACGTTTTATGTCGCTTCAGGAAGAGCCACTTGAGGTGTACGATGCGCTCATGGAGCTTCGTCCTCATCGCCGCAATTACAACGATCCGGGGCATGCCCACGAGTTGACGTTTAGCTGTTTTCACCGCTTCCCGTTCTTGAAGGCTGGACGGGCTTGCCAGTGGTTGGCCGATGCGATCGCTGCGGCTCGCCAGCTTCATGAATTCGACCTATGGGCGTATGTGTTCATGCCGGATCACGTCCATTTGATTATCAAGCCGCGCCGTGCGGAATACGATATCGCCTTGATTCGACAGGCCATCAAGGAGCCTGTCGCTCGACAAGCATTCGCTTGGCTGGAAGAAAATGCCCCCGAGTGGTTGCCACGCCTGACCGTGCAGAAGAGTGGACGCACACGCCGGCACTTCTGGCAAGTCGGCGGGGGATACGATAGGAACATCATCGAGCCTCGTACGCTACGCGAGATGCTCGACTATGTCCACATGAATCCCGTGAATCGCGGCCTGGTGGAGCAAGCGGTGCAGTGGAGATGGTCGAGTGCCGCGTGGATGTTGGGCCTGGGAGATTCACCCATCCCGCTGGATCGGATTCCCCCCGAATGGCTGGTCTGAACGCCGGAGTGTCATGCCTGAACACCGTGGGTGGCGGGGTCAGAAGGCTTTGCGCATGGCCCCGACCAGGGTGGGCGTGGAGCGTGAGGTTGTTGGGGCGAGCGTCTTGGCCAGAGAAGCGTTTGGCAGGTCACGTCTTCCCACGTCGGCGCCATCCGCAAAGCCTCCTGACCCCGCCACCCACGCGCTCTCAACCCTCTGGCCGGGCCACCCTGCCCGCATTGGTTCTCATCAGACCACTCGACGATCGTGGGGGGGGCAAAATGCTCCTGAACACGGAAATGCGAAAACCTCTCGCCAATTACGCGGAACACTGATACTATGAATCACCGTTCCCGGAGAGGTTCTCATGACTGTCGCTGTCGAGCAACTGAAGTCTCAAGTGGTCACACTCTCGGATCCCGAACGCGCGGACTTGGCGTACTTTCTGCTGACCTCGTTGGAGCCAGAGGACGAGGGAGCCGAGGCCGCTTGGAATGACGAAATCTCCCGTCGCGTGGCTGAAATTCGCAGCGGTCAAGCCGTGGGTCGGTCCGCCGATGAAGTACTGAATGAGTTGCGGAACCGCTATCCATGAAGCGGGTCACTCTGCATGCAGGCGCGGAGGCTGATCTGCGCGAGGCACTGGATTATTACGAGTCGCAGCGAACCGGGCTGGGTGGTGAGTTCCGCCGCGAATTCGAAGCTGCCTTGGCCCGGGTTCGCACCAGCCCACTCGGATTTGCCATCGAAGGTGAAGCCGTAGTCCGATTCGTCTCGTTGCGGCGATTCCCGTACCGGCTGGCGTTCATCGACCTGGATGATCGCATTTGGATCGTCGCCGTGGCCCATCACCGACGACGCCCCCGCTACTGGGCGGTGCGTATTTCGAATTGATCATGAGTCTTTTCCCTCAGTCCCCGGCGGACCTTGAGACCAAGGGGTAAGCCGTCACTGATTGTTCAGCGTGACCCCCGGCCCGACGTAGTGCTGGCCGAAGCGGTTGGCCAGGAAGGTGTCGAAGTCGACTTGCTCCTGACGCACGAAACCGGTCGGGGGTAACTGGCCCTGCACGTGCAGGTCGACGGCCGCGCAGACGGCTGCGGCGGTCGTGATTTGGATGGCGCTCCACACTTCATCACCGTGCTTCTGGTGGTAGACCTTTCTCGCATCGCACAGCTGGACCATCTGACCGTCGCGCTGGCCGGTGGCGGTGCAGAAGATGACGACGACATCTTGCAGCGTGTGCGGGACGGCGTTCTCCAGGATCTCCTTGAGCAAGGTTCTGCGATCGTTCAGGCGAAGCTCGTTCATGAGGAACGCCATCAGGTCGCGGTGGCCGAGGTAGCGGATGGTTTTGTAGTCGAGCGTGCGGACATCGTTGGCGAGGGTTTCGCAGAGGGTTCCGACGCCGCCGGAGGTGTTGAAGGCTTCATAATGGACGCCGTCGAGGGAGAAATGCTCCAGGCCTTCCAGCGGCAGCACTTCGATCCGGCGGCCTTCGTGAATGGCTTCACAGGGATTGCCATATTCGTTGATCAAACCATCGGTGGACCAGGTGAGGTTGTACTTCATCTCGTTGGTGGGAAATTGTGGCAGAGCGCCGACGCGCATCCGCACCACCTCCGGGGCGTCGAATTGTCGGGCGAGATCGTAGGCCGCGATCGAGACGAAGCCGGGAGCGAGGCCGCACTGCGGCATGAACACCTGACCGGCCTTGGCACATTTGGCATAGTCCCTGACTGCGAGCGTTGTTTCGCGGTCTTCGGTGAGGTCGAAATAGCTTAGGCCGGATTCGAGGGCGGCGTTGGCGACAGCCGGATTGAGGGCGAACGAAAGCGCCGAGATCACCGCCGACCGCCCCGCCATCGAGTGCTTGAGTGATGCGGCGTCGCTCACGCTCATGGTGACCGTCGAGACTTTCGCGGAATCGCCCAGGCGCTTCAGCGCTGCCGAATCAGAGTCGGCGACCAGCACGTCATACTCCCCGCTGCTGGCCAGAAAGGTGGCGATAGCGCCGCCGATCTTTCCCGCGCCCAGTAGCAACACTCGATTCATTTCAGTTCTCCTTTGGCGTGCATATCATCTTATGCACACGAAGTAGGGATGGAAGAAAGGATGAAGGATGAATCAGACGATGAATCAGAGGAGGAAACTCCGATTCATCCTTCCGACTTCAGCCTTTCTCCCCGGCGGGCAGTGCCCGCCCTACTTTGAGCGGAGGTTCTTATGCCAGTCGAATCGCCAACCGTAGTCGCGGAGAACAACACGTTGACCGCGTTTCAGTGGGAGCCGCAGCCAAAGGCCGAGCAGTTTGTCCGCGGCCTGGTGGACGACTTCCTGAAGCGAACACCCTACGCCGCCAATCTCGCCCGGCGGATGAAAGAAGAAACCGGCACGCGCTTCTTCGACTGGGTGGAATCCATTACGCTCGCTCCGTCGATCGAGCCGCTGGCGATCGCCGCCGGGTTTACGCAGATCCAGAGCGACATCGCCGGCGTTTACACGCATCCCGGCGGGATGTTTCCTACCCTGGTTATCGACGGGGCGCACCGGTTTGATGTAACCATTCGCGTGGAATGCGTGGCGGATTTCGCCGCCGCCCAGGGTCTGCCACTGCTGACGGCGGATGAGCCGTTGACGCCTTATCGACGCACGCTGGTTGCCCGAGGCGACGGGACGGAATTCTG
>JAYTFV010000057.1:0-5125 GCA_043734065.1 Planctomycetota bacterium | reverse complement strand
GTAGTGTCCCTCACTCCCGGAGTGCCCCATGGCCATTGTTGGCCCCGAACATCTCGTCGAGACAAGCAAACCGCCCGCTCGCCCCGAAGGGTGGACGGTGCGTGTGATCACATCACCCGCCGAACTCGAACAAGAACAAGAGATGTGGGCCGAACTGGGGCGAGAGGCTGCCGAACCGAATTCCTTCTACGAGCCCTGGTTCTTTCTTCCGGCGGCGCGGGCGTTTGCTGAACCAGCAGCCCCGTGGCGGATCATCGTTCTGGAACAGACCGTCAAGAACAAAACGCACTGGGCGGGGTTCTTTCCGTTCCAGATCGCGGGCGCTCGCTGGAAGCCGATGGGCCGGCAGTTGAAGCTCTGGCAGCACGACAATTGCTTTCTGACGACTCCGCTGATTCGAGCGAGGCAAGAGCATGACGTTCTGAACCAGCTATTGGCGCTGCTCAAGAACGATCGCTCGTTTCCAAGTCTGATGCATTGGCCGCTGGCGACATCCGGTGGACCGATCGGGCAGGCCCTCATCGACATCGTGCGGCGCGAGACGCTGAGCGTCCACGCCATTGAAACCTACAATCGGGCACTTCTGCGTCCCTGGGAGGGCCCAGACTCGGTCGTGGCCTGCGAGGAGTACCTCCTCCGCAGCCTCGGCGGGCATCACTTGCGAGAAGTCCGGCGACAACGCCGGCGGCTTTTCGAGGCGGGTGATCTGGAATTCCGTTCGCTGCAAAACCGTGCTCAACTGGGGATGTGGATTGACTGGTTCTTGAAGCTCGAAGCTGCCGGTTGGAAGGGGCGAGAAGGGACCGCATTCGACTGCCAGCCAGAGACTCGTCAGTTCTTTCGAGAGATCATTGAGGGCGGATTCGACAGTGGGGCGATCCAGATGTTCGGCCTGTTCCGACGCGGGGAACCGCTGGCGATGAAGTTCAACCTGCTCTCCGGGGCGGGCGGGTTCAGCTTCAAGATCACCTATCAGGAAGAGTTCGCGAAGCTGTCTCCGGGCGTTCAGCTGGAGATTGATCACCTGCGTCAGTTCCAGACCTCCGGTCAGAAGTGGATGGACTCGTGCGCCATCGCCGACCACAGCATGATCAACCGTCTCTGGGCGGAACGGCGGACGGTGCAAAACCTGCTGATCTCGACCGGGCGCTGGTCGAGCGATCTGCGTCTGGCCTCGCTGCCCATGGGACGATCGATCGTCCGCACCACTCGACGATTGTTCCGTTCTGCGATGCAATTCGTGCTGCATTCAGAGGGGCCATTGCCAGACGATCCCACCAAGTTGAAATCCACTCACTAAGGCCACGTCCCATGTCCACTCTGCTCGAAGTTGCCCCGCCATCCGCACCGGTCCGTCGCCAGACTCTGCTGGAGATCGAGCCCGCAGAGTTCGCCGCGAATTTCTCGCAGCAGCCGTTCTTGATCCGGCACAATCTGTGTGACCACCCGCTGTTTCGGGTCGAGCGACTCTTGGAGCTGGCTCGGTCACTCCCCGCGAAAAACATCGAATACAACGCCGGACAGCTGCCGGTGAACGTCGACCCCGCCTTGACTCCGCTGAATGGCTTGAGCGTCGATGACACGATCCAGCGGATCGCGACCTGCAAGTCGTGGATGGCGATCAAGTACGTCGAGAATGATCCGGCCTATCGGGAACTGCTGCATGCGTGCCTGGATGAGGTCCGTCCACACTCCGATCCCATCAAACCCGGCATGTGCCAAGCCCAGGGGTTCATCTTCCTGACCTCGCCCGGATCGGTCACTCCGTACCACATCGACCCCGAGCATAACTTCCTACTGCAGGTCCGTGGCGGCAAGACGATCCACCTGTATGACGGTCGGGACCGCACGCTGCTGACGGAAGAGAACCTCGAGGGGTTCTACAGTGACAAGCACCGCAATCTGAAGATCGATCCCGCCCGCATTGATGAAGGCTGGAAGTTCGACCTCCAGCCCGGCATGGGGCTGCATTTCCCGGTGAACTACCCGCACTGGGTCCAGAACCAGGGCGAGGTGTCAATCTCGTTCAGCATTACCTTCCGGACCCCGGATCTTGACCGCCGCCGGGCACTCTATGCGATCAATCATGGCCTACGTCAGCGCGGGTTCTCGCCGACTCCCGTGGGGAAGAACAAGCTGCGCGACGCGTTGTATTTCAACTTATTTCGAGTCTATCGAAAGCTGACGACCAAGGCCCCGATAGCGTGTGAGCGGACGTGCGTTGCCAAGGGGATGTGAGGCGGCTTCACATCTTTGAACTCGGGGCGAAATTGCGATGGAGCAACGTCGCCGGATTCTCCGAATCCGGTGCCCTTCAGTCCCTGGCGACGATCTGGCCCGCGACGGGGAGGGCGAATCACCGGACTCGGAGAGTCCAGCGACTTTGCCAGCTGGAGCGTGTATGACCAATGAAAACACCCGCGAACTGGTCGCGGGTGTTTGCTATTCATTGGACTCAATCGCCACGATCAGTCGTCGTCGCTATCGCCCATGCCCATGTCGGACAGGTCGAAGTCGCGCTCGCTGACATCGTCGCTGTACTCCTCGACCGGAGCCTCTTCGCGATCATCTTTCGCAGTCTGCCGCCGCCGCAGCTTGGCCGGTGGCAGCTCTTCATCATCGTCCAGGAACGGACGCGGAGAGGCCGAGCCATCCGTGATCAGTTCCTTGATCGGCTGGATGAAGTAGAGCTTCTTGCTCTTCTCACGCAGGGCGGCCAGCTTCTCTTCGGCTTGAGCCCGTTCGTTATAGGGGAATCGAGCCTCTTCCCGCAGGGTGCCGCTGAAGACGCCCCAGATCAGGCGTTTGCGCTCGGCCTGCTTCGTCTTGCGACGGGTGGTCTTGGCCTTGGTGGTCCCTTTTTTGGCAGTCGCCTTCTTGCCACCGGCTGTGGTCGTTTCGATCGCGGCGACAGCATCGGCTTCGCGGCGTTTGTCCTTCAGGCTGGGGGTTTTGCGTGCTGCCATGTGACAAGAGATCCTTGATCGTGAGGACGTTGATCGACCCGAGATTCGCCCGATCCTGCAACCTCCGTGCCTCGGTTCGGCGAGCCAAGTCTGCATTCTAAGGAAACCTGGGCTGAGTCGCAAGAATGGCTAGAGAGTGTCAACGACGAGTGTCCATTCGCCAGGAGGGGAGTTCGATTCCACGTGAGCTTCCCCTTTGCCTGATGCCGCGGGCTGGTGTACTCTGGCGGCATTCGAATTCCCCCACTTCGAGGTTCCCATGCGCTCACTCCTCTGTCTGCTGCTCCTCTGCTCCTCGCTCAACGCCGCGGAGATCTCGTTCGAGGCCCAGGAACTCGACCCCGAGATCGCCAAGGTGGCCTGTTACGCGGTCACGCTGGCCGATGTGAATACCGATGGCAAACCGGACATCGTGGCGGTGACGGAGAACCGGGTGCTGTGGTTCGAGAACCCGACATGGAAGCCGCGCGTCATCATTGAGGACCAGGTGGAGCGCGATCACGTCTGCATCGCCCCGTATGACATCGACGGCGACGGGCAGATCGACTTCGCCCTCGGAGCCGGGTGGACCAAGATCGGGACGATGTATTGGCTGAAGCGCGGGGCCTCGCTCGATGAGAAGTGGCAGGTGTTTCCGATCGGCAAAGAGGTCTCGACCCATCGCATGCGGTTCGGGAATGTCCTGGGGAAAGACCGGCCTCAGTTGGTCGTCTCGCCGCTGAACCCGAGTGAGGCTCCGGGAGTACGGCTGATGGTGTTTGAGATCCCGAAGGCCCCGATGACCGACCGCTGGCCACTGACCGTGATGGATGAGTCGCTGCACCGGGTGCATAACCACTGGCATCTCGACCTGAATGGAGACAAGGTCGATGGCACGCTGGCAGCCAGTCAGGAGGGGGTGTTCCTGTTCCGGCACGAGGAAAACGGCAAGTTCTCCAAAAGGCAGATCGGCACCGGGGCGGCGGGGACCAAGCCGGAGGAAACCGGAGCCGGGGAAGTGAAACTGGGACATCTTGGGAAGGACAAGTTTTTCCTGGCCACCATTGAGCCGATGCACGGCCACAGCGTCGTCGTCTACACCGGTCCGATGCCGCTCCCGGAAGGTCAACTGGCCGATCGGCTGGTGATCGACGACTCGTTCAAGCAGGGCCACGCGATCGGGTGTGCCGACCTCGATCACGATGGGGTCGATGAGATCATCGCGGGGCACCGCGAGCCGAACAGCGATGGCAAGGTGGCGGTCTACTATTACCGCGCCAGTGACGAGGCTGGCACCCAGTGGTTCCGCTACCCGCTCGACATCGGCGGGATGGCCTCCGAGGATCTGACCGTCGGCGACCTCAACGGGGATGGGTATCCCGAGGTCATCGCTGGCGGACGGTCGACGCACAACCTGAAAATCTATTGGAACCGGTCGAAGTAGAGGCTCCGTCCAGGCCCAGAAATGGGGTTGTGGCAGTCCCGCCTGGGAGGGCGAAGCTCCTGCTGAGCCGCGAGCCAGGGGAGATGTCGAATCGCGACAGCGGCTCGGCAGGAGCCTCGCCCTCCCGAGAGCCTCGCCCTCCCGAGGGAGCAAGGACGGGCCAAATGGGCCCGTCCTACGGCGGAGGCTGCACCGCTTAGGGCAACTCGTACTTCTCTTCCTTTGACTTGTCCGCCGCGATGGAGGCCCGCAACGCCTCTTCATGGGCGGCCACGGTCTTGGCGGGGCCGGTCAGCTTAAGGAAGTAATTGCCGACGCTCTTGCCGTCCTTCATCACCGTCAGCATGATGCCGTGCATCTTATAGTCGGGAGCAGCCTCCGTCTTACCCCGGATCGGCGGGCCAATCGGGCGCTTGTATGTCCCGCTCAGTTGGACCAGGACGTACTCGCCTTGAGGGCACTTCCCCTGAGACATCACCAACTCGCGGCCCCCCGCCTCGAACTGATTGATCCAGCGGGTGATGTTGTCCCCTCGCGTGCCCCCGATCGGCGGCGAGATGACCAGCTCCGCCGGGTCTTTGTCCCCTTCCGCGGCAGGGACCACGAACTGGGCCAAACGCAGGTTGTTCGACGGCTGCTGCTGCTTCCAGGTGGGCGGCACAGTGAGTTTCAGATCCCCGGCCTCGACCACCTTGGCAGCCTCTTGTGCAGGGGCCGGGGCGTCGGTCTTGGCGTC
>JAYTFV010000056.1:0-5163 GCA_043734065.1 Planctomycetota bacterium | reverse complement strand
CGTGGCGAGTTCGTGTATGGGTGAGTCCGATTGAACTGTTGGTCCAGTATCCATTTCAGTGTCGACTGGCACTCGCTGTGTGGCAGATCGTCTCCGAATGCATTCACGGCCAGCGTCGTGACCCATGTGGCCAAGTTCGTATCGATCGGCCAGCTGCCATCGGGGCGGACCGACTTCACGAGGAAGTCGATCCCGCGCTGGACGACCGGGTGATCGGTCAGCCCCATCGCGGCCAGGCTCATGCAGACGAAGCTGGTCAGCGGGGCGGCTTCGAGGAACCCGCCGTTTGGCGGTTGGATCTTCTCCAGTACCTTGAGCGACCGATCACGAGCCAGCCAGCGCAAGGCTCGCGTGATCGGGTTCCAAGTCGGGCCGTGGAAGTGTCGGACCTGACCGATGGCGATCAGCGCCGGGAGGGCGTAACTCACCACCGGGAACTTCGCGGCGGCGTACCAACTGGCTGGGATGCAGGCGAGTTCGAACGGCAGTCGCGGCACCTTGGTCCACGGCACGAGTCCCGCCAACGCACAGTGCGTCAGGATCGGGACCGAGAACGTCTTGTCCTTCCCATAGCGAGCGATGAGGGCCGGGACGCCGCCTGCCTTGTCGATGTAAGCATCTCCTCGCGCGATCACCTCATCGCGAGAAACCAACGTGTTCTGAGAGAGAGTGGTGAAGCTGGCATCGGCTCCGATCGACCGAGTCGCCACCAGCGTGGCATGACACAGCATCGTCGTCGAGATGTTACTGAAGCTCTTCGAAGTATCTCCCCAGCCGCCATCGGGGTTCTGATTCGCCATCAGCCAACCAGCACCGCCCTCAATGAGCGAACGCACGATCGGTCGACTGGGCTGATTGACGCCCGGGGCTCGATGAGACGAGAACTGATGCAGGGCCATCACAGCTGTGGCGGTGGAGAGGGCCGAGGTGGAGAGTTCTCCGACCCAGTGGCCCGCTGCGTTCCGTTGGGCCAATAAGTGGGCGACCGCGAGATCGCGTGCCCGCTGGAGTCGGTCCTGATCAACCCGTATCATCACTTCCCCCGCCTGCGAATTCTTCCCTCGGCGTTGTTGGAGAGTTTTTCCGCTGCGGCGCGGGACGTGAGAGATGAGAGTGGGCCGAGCGCTGCCCATCGGGGCGGTTTTCGGCAGTCGCGGGTCGCGCGGGGACGGGTCAATGGACCCGTCCTACGCCGTGCGAGTCGCGGAGCGACATCGCATACGGTCAGCGGGCCTCAACCAGACGAGTAAACAGCATCCGGCCCGCACTGTTTTGCAGGACGCTGGTGACGACAGTGTCGACCTCGTTGCCGATCTCTTTCGACCCGGCTTCGACGATCACCATCGTGCCGTCGTCGAGATACCCGACCCCCTGGTTGTATCCTTCGCCTTCCTTGATGACCTTGATCCGCACGGCCTCGCCGGGGATGAAGCGGGGCTTGAGGGCGTTCGCCACGTCGTTCAAATTGACGACCTGAATCCCCTGAATCGTGGCCAGCTTGTTGAGGTTCAGATCGTTCGTCACCAGCCGACCGTTGAATGCCTTGCACGACTCGATCAACCGCTGGTCGACCGACTTCCCCTTGGCGGGGTCGGTCTCGATGACCTTAACTTCGACCTTGGGGTCTTGCTGGAGCTTCTTGAGAATATCCAGCCCGCGACGGCCCCGCGTGCGGCGGACCTTGTCGTGGCTGTCGGCGATGTCCTGGATCTCCTGCAGAATGAACTGCGGGACGACCAGTTGGGCATCAATGACGTGGGTTTCGATGATGTCGGCGATGCGTCCATCGATGAGGGCGCTGCTGTCGAGAACCAACGGACGGCCCCCCTTGAGTTCGCGCTCAAACTCCACGTACGGGATCACGAACCGGAACTGGTCCTTGGTTTGCATCATGAATGTGATGCACAGGTACGGCAGGATCAGCAGCGTCAGCATCGTAATGCCCGCCTGAAAGTTTTTGCCTTCCGTCCCCAGGCTGTCGAACAGTGGCCCCAGTGCCAGATTCAGCAGGTGAGCGAGCATGATGCCAATCAGCAATCCGAAGTAGATCACCGAGATCATATCGACCCGCTTCTTCGGGAGCAGAATGTCGACCAACAAGATCGACAAGGCCGCCGCGATGATGATAAAAAACGCGGAACGCTGATGTGCCACCACAATTTCCGGGGCAGCTGAGTTCTCACTGAAACAAAATGCAGCAGTTGCGCCGATGCACACAAAGGCGTAAAGGAGGCGGACGATCAACAGCGCCATGGGGCACCTTTCCTGTTCCCGGTTGCGATCCCACTCTTGGCCCGAGGAGATGCTCGCGAGAGTGACGAACCAAAATCGTAAGCCAATGACGGCCAGAATTCCACCTTCCGCCAGGAAACAGTCGCGGCATTCTCAGGAATCGTTCGCCACAACATGCAGGGCGGGAACAAATTGGGTAGATTTGGATTTCTTGGTAGCCGCTTTTCGAATTGCATCAATTCTCGCTGAAAATACCGGTCGTTGTGGGCTGAAGTGGGCAATCCTCCTCGGTTGAGTTATGATTTCCCATCAGAGTGGGACGGTATCTCATTCATCGTTGAGGCGGTCTGAGTCGAATCATTGGGGTTGATTCCAGTGCGGAAGGTCGAACAGGAAGATCGATGGGAATTCTCACTCCTTATCCCCTGGCGATGGTCGTGTGCGACTTCATCTGGCGCGATCCGTTCACGACGAAAAAGACGCTCATCGGTACCTTTTCTGTGATTGGTGGCACTTCGTTCCCACTCATCCATCCGTCCATGGATGTCTATGTTTCACTCACGGATGGGATTGGAAAGTGTACGGTCCGGTTGGAGTTGGCTGATGTGAATGACGAGCGGGAGCCGATTTTCGTTCTGGAACAGGATGTGGAGTTTGAAGATCCGCGGATCGTCCTGGAAGCGGTGTTTCAGATATCAGGAACGACATTCCCCAGGCCCGGAGAGTATCGTTTCAAGTTATTCGCGAATCAGGAATTCCTCATCGAGCGACGCCTCATTCTCGTGAACACCACCGAGGGAAAATCGCCATGACCACCACGATTGCCGCCGAAGGATTGATCCGACAGTACCGAGTGGAGTCCCCCCCTGGACTCGCCACCTCGGATTTCACCGGCTATGTCAGCTTCTCTGTGGTACGTGGTCTCTTGGCTGATCGGCCCCTGGAACGCCCACAGCGGTTACGCCCGCTCAGAGATTTGACCAGTCGGGAACTGAAGCAACTCGCCGATGCTCATCGTCCTCCACAAGAGTGGTTCGAAGGCGAAGCCGAGTCTCCGTTTTAGAGGCTCACCGTGACTTTACAGCAAGGCAGTATCATCTGGGTCGAGCTGGTCGATCCAGCCGGACGAAATCCCAAGACCCGACCGGCTGTTGTGCTGACTGCGTCTCATGAATTGCTGGCAGGTGGGAAGATCTATGTCGCAGCGGCATCGTCCACATTCAACGAGCCACTTCCCGTGAATCAGGTGGCGTTGCCTTGGCATCCTCAGAAGCATCCCGTGACCGGACTGCGGAAGAAATGCGTGGTCATGTGTGACTGGATCGCTGAGATCGACTCCGCACAAATCCTGGAGATCGGCGGCGTCTGCCCGCCCGCCATCCTGTTCCAAATACTCGCCCAATTGCCCAAGATTCCATCGCCAGTGAAACAGTCGCCTCAAGACTGACACACTCACTCACTGGGGCAATGTGGTCAGCCGCCCCGGCTCCTTGATGTACATCAGCAGCACCGCCAGGTCTGCGGGGGTGATCCCGCTGATGCGACTGGCTTGACCCAGGTCGCGGGGGCGGACCTTGTGAAACTTCTGGCGGGCCTCGTGTCGCAGTTGAGGCGCGGCGCCGTAGTCGAAAGTCTCCGGGATGCGGACGGCTTGGATCTTGTCTTGGCGATTGACCTCTTTCTGCTGACGAGTGATGTAGCCCGCATACTTGACCTCGATTTCGAGCTGCTGTCGGGCCCGAGGGGAGAGCGGGAGTTCGGCGAACTCGGAGGAGAGGTTGAGGATCGACTCGATCGTCATCTCCGGTCGCCGCAACCACTCTTCGAGTGTCTGTCCCTCATGCCGCAGCTTGCTGAGCAGCGCCAAGCCCCGCGCGAGTTCTCCCTCGTACTCGGCATGCAAGCGGCACCGCTCGGCACTGGCCAGGCCCACGCGCTCCCCAATCGGAGTGAGTCTTCGATCCGCGTTGTCGTGCCTGAGCAGCAGCCGGAACTCGGCTCGCGAGGTGAACATGCGGTACGGCTCGTCGACCCCCTTGGTCACGAGGTCGTCCATCAGCACGCCGAGGTACGCCTGACTGCGATCGAGGATCAGCGGCTCCTCGCCCTTGATCTTGAGGGCGGCATTGATCCCGGCCAGCAGCCCCTGCCCGGCGGCCTCCTCATACCCGGTCGTCCCATTGATCTGCCCGGCGAAGTACAGCCCGGCGATGCGCTTGGTTTCGAGGGTCGGGTAGAGCTGGGTCGGCGGGGCGAAGTCGTACTCGACGGCGTACCCGTAGCGCATGATCTCGGCCCGCTCGAGGCCCTTGATCGAACGCACCATCTGGTCCTGAACATCGCGGGGGAGGCTCGTCGAGATGCCGTTGCAGTAGAACTCGTGGGTGTTGCGGCCCTCGGGTTCGAGGAAAATCTGGTGTGAGGTCTTGTCCGCGAACCGCACCACTTTGTCCTCGATACTCGGGCAATAGCGCGGCCCGGTCGACTGAATCTGCCCGCTGTACATCGGGGCCCGGTGCAGGTTCTGGCGGATCAGCTCATGCACCCCGTCGTTCGTCTCGGTCAGCCAGCACGGCAGCTGCGGCTCGGTGATTTTTGAGGTCAGGAACGAGAACGGCACCGGGTCGACATCTCCCGGCTGCTCTAAGAGGCCGCTGAAGTCGATGGTCCGTCCGTTGATTCGGCAGGGCGTCCCGGTCTTGAACCGCTGGAGTTCGAACCCCAACCGCCGCAGATCATCCGAGAGCGTACCCGTCGTCCCCTCGCCCGCGCGGCCGCCCGCCGTCTTCGCCTCGCCGGTGTGCATGATGGCTTGCAGGAACGTGCCCGTGGTGACGATCACCGCCTGAGCCCGGTAGAGGGCCCCGCCGCGCACGCGAACGGAGAGTCGGGAGTCGGGAGTCGGGAGTCGGGAGCAGGGAGCATTCCTCG
>JAYTFV010000055.1:0-1878 GCA_043734065.1 Planctomycetota bacterium | reverse complement strand
CAGTCATTGGTCTCGGTGGTACCGGCGCCTACGTCATCGACTTCATGGTGAAGACACCGGTCAAGGAAGTCCGGGGTTTCGACTTCGACAAGTTCCACGTCCACAACGCCTTTCGGTCGCCCGGAAGTCTCGACTCGGACGAGCTCGGAAAGAGCAAGGTAGAAGTCTATCAGGCACGATACGACAACTTCCGCCATGGCCTGCGCATCAAAAGCAAGCTGATCGATGCGTCAAGTACTGAGGAGCTGGCAGGGGTCACGTTCGCGTTCGTTTGCGTCGACAAGGGCTCGGCACGAGCCGTCATCTTTGACCTTCTCATTTCACTGGGCATTCCCTTCATCGATGTCGGATTGGGCCTCAAGCGAAAAGAGGGAGGGCTCACGGGCATGGTGCGTACCACCCACTACTCCGTCGAGCATGTTCAGGCATTGCGCCAGATGCAGTTGGCGCCAGAAGCGGATAGCGCTGATGATCTGTACCGAGCCAATATTCAGATCAGTGAACTGAATGCCCTGAACGCTGCGATAGCCGTCATCAAGTTCAAACAACTGCGCGGATTCTACCGGCACGAGACAGCCAGCTGTCATCACCTCCTCAACATCTCGGATCTCAGCATCGCCGGGATTTCAGTAGCCCATGAGGATTGAACTCCAACGGGTGCAGTACATGCCACGTGAGCTGGCACCCGGCGTCCTGTATTTATCGGAGGAATTCGGGACAGCCGCGCATCTTTGCGCCTGCGGCTGCGGCTCCAAGATCAGGACTCCCCTTGGGCCGACAGAATGGGTTGTCCGAGAGACCAGCGAAGGGCCGACGCTCGATCCATCGGTGGGAAACTGGCAGCAGGCGTGCAAGTCGCACTACTGGATCAACCGGGGAGAAGTTCTCTGGGCGGCCAGTTGGACGCCGGAGGAGGTTGCCGCCGGGCGTCGTGGTGAGGAGGGCCGTCGGCGTGTGTACTACGCTTCACTCGAGCAGAAGCACGTAGGACTCGCCAAGCGATTCTGGCGATGGATTAAGAGCTCGTTTTGAGCGACCTCGAACCCGCATCAAGAATCAATGCAACCAATTCATACGCAGGCAGAGGGCAGTATCGAATTTGAAAGAGGACGATTCAAACGATGTGCCTTGGCCTTCTCGGACCTTGATGAGGCGCGCAATGCACTAAATCGGTTGCTGGGACGGAATGGAAAGGTCGCACCCACGCCGCAAGAAACAGATATTCGTGATGCGCTGCTCGTTTGCGTGGTTATTGGCTATGGGCGAATCTGCAGACCATCCCGGAAATCGGCAGGGGTACCTGGCCACCTACCCGAGCGCTTCGCGAATGCCCTTTCCCCAGATCTACAGCAGTTGCACCATCGTCTGCTCAAGCTTCGCGATCAGGAGTTCGCGCACTCGGACGCGGCTGTTGCGGACATCAAGGTTGACAAATTGAAAATGCGGGACGTTCTGCTGCTCGTACCGCAGACGCGAGTTCTGCGCGTACAGAGTCTAGACGCGGACGATCTGAGACTTGCAGTGGAACTAATGGCGGCAGTCCACGTGTATCTGTATGATGAGATGGAGCGGCTGAGGTCCGTACTGACTCAGTACGGTGAATTCTAGAGAGCAGTGCAGCGAATGGTCTTCTGGCTCGCATCATAGTCGTACCAATCCGGAGAGACCTGGCAAATCCGCATCGCGACTTGGAATCTGAATTACGCGACGCGCTCCCAGACCGTGGAGCGCCGAGCATGAGCCCGACCGGCGCGCGGACCGTGACCATCGCACTGCGGGGCTGGCCAATCTGACGCACCGTCCGTGTGCCGCCGGCCTGACGATACAGAGATTCTTGCCGTTGACCCCGCCCAATCAAGCCTCCATTCTGGAGTCAGA
>JAYTFV010000054.1:0-5953 GCA_043734065.1 Planctomycetota bacterium | reverse complement strand
CTGGCGTGCGAGATACGCTCAACGCCGGTCTGGCCACGGCGGATGCGAAGTGGGGCACGACGATGGACACGGCGGGGTCCAAGCTGGGGGCCGCTCTGGCGGGGTGGCCCAGACATCGCTTTGGATGTCTGGGTGACGAAGGAACAAGAGGGATAAAATGTGAGCGTGTCCTCCGGTAGCCTCTTGTTGCTCTGCAACCCAGACGCTCAAAGCAGCGTCTGGGCCACCCCGCCTTTCGCGAGTCACCTCGAGGATCGCCACCGCCTTCTCGCGGGTCACTGACGAGAAGTCCTCCAGGAAATCCTCCAGCGAGGAGGTTCCTTCGAGGTAGTCGAACAGGTTCTGGACCGGGGCGCGGGTGCCCATGAAGCACAAGGCTCCGCTCATGATCTCGGGATCGCGTCGGGCCAGGGAGACATGCATACAGGCACCATCTGTGTCGTGGACCCGCGCTTGAGCGGGTCAGGGCGTTTTCTGGGATACCGCTCGTGAGCCGAGTGAGTCCGGTACGGCCACTCAGTGACTCGGTTTCCATCTCTCGTTGGAATGCTCGTCAGAAGGCTTCTCCCGAGTATTCAAGACATCTACGAATTGAACTGATTTTCCCAGTGTCGGACCGGATGTCAATCTGAATGTTTGGGAATCTCACCCGGAATGAATGGCGGGGCGACAACGTGCCGAACGACCAGCGAGCGGGGGCCGAGAGGGCGCAGGTCCGCCATTTGGCGAATACACCCGTTGCCTTGCACGAACTCCACGGCAACGCACTTTGTGAAGTGGGCAACTCTCTCTCTGACTAAAAACTGATGACTGACGACTGAAAACCAACGCACTGCGAAACTGTGCGTTGCCTTGCACGAACTCGCCGCCGCCTTGCTGGACGGGACAGTCGTCCCTAAAATCCCCGGCTTCGATGACTTGCGGCACCGGAATGCTTCTCCAGAGGCGGCCCCGGTGTGGGGTTGTTGACATGTCCGACCTCGGAAAGGTGCGTCTGATGGGCGATTGGTTCTCGACAACTCTGCTGGCCGTGGAAGAGATTCCAGTTGCGGCTCCCGCCGGGGAGGCTGCGGACAAGGCCGCGGGCGGAGGCGGTATGGGAGGGATGATGGTCCTGCTCATCCCCGTCGTGCTCTTCATGCTCGCCATGCAGTTCTTCGGGAACAACCCGCGGAAGCAGGCGGAGACGCAGCTCGAGAAGCTCAAGGCACTGAAGAAGAACGATCCCGTGGTGACGATTGGCGGGATTCGGGGGAATTTCGTGTCGCTCTCCGAGGACGGCACGGAGGTCACGCTGCAACTCAATGACAACCTGCGAGTGCGGTTTGAAGCGAGTGCGATCCGGTCAGTGCCCCCGCCAGCGGTGCCTCCCAAGAGTTAGTCGAGCGGACCGTGGGATAGGCTTCCAGCCTGTCAGGCCTGATGATGACAGGCTGGAAGCCTATCCCACGGACCAACAAGATTGTGTTCTGAACGAGTCAACGACCACACCCGGTGACGCTCTTCGGCGTCCCGATCCCTCCCACACGGAGGCGGAGCAGAGTGTCCATGAATCACTGGTTTTCAAATTTGATGTTGGCTGCGGATGCGGTCAAAACAGAAGCCGTTAAGGCTGTGGATGACGCCACGTCGACCACCTCGACCGGTGTACCGATCTGGATGGTTCTGCTGTTGCTGGTGGCGATGATTGTGCTGCCGTTCATGATCGGCCAGTGGCTGGCGAACATCCTCAAGATCAAGGACATGGGGAACCGGTTCGGGATCGTGCTGTTCGCACTCGTGATCGGCATCGCCCCGTTTGCGGTCCACATGCTGACGAAAGACCCGAAGCATCCGGGCGAGCCCCGCCAGCTGGTCGATGTCTTCCACTACGGCATCGACCTCGCCGGGGGCACGAACCTCGTGTTCCAGGTCGACCGGGCAGCCGCCAAAGCCAGCAAGAAGGAGATCAACGCCCTCTCGATGCAGCAGATGGTGGCGGCCATCAACAAACGCATCAACCCGTCGGGCACCGAAGAAGTGACCGTGCGACTGGTCGGCACCGACCGCATTGAAGTCATCGTCCCCGGTGCCGATGCGGAACGTACGCAGCGGATCAAGAACCAGATCACGAACCTCGGCGAACTGGAATTCTGTCTTCTCGCCAACTCGGAGGAGCATCCCGACTTGATTTCTCAGGCAGACCAAGTCGAAGCCAATCAAGGGACCAGAGTCCGTGAAATATACAACACCAAGGGTGAACTGATCCTCAAGTGGCGGGAACCCGGCAAGGTTCACGGAACATCCGAATATAAGAAAATCGGTGACGGCGGGGGAAAGGCCAAGTCCCGCACGTTCGAACGCAACGGGAAGCAGATCACCGAGTTCCTGGTCGTCTGTCAGCCGAAACCAGAACGTCGCATTACCGGCAACGACCTCGCCACGACCCGGCAAGGGCATGGCGAGGGGGGAGCTGCGACGGTTGATTTCCAGTTCAACAGTCGCGGGGGAGCCCTCTTCGGTCAGTTGACAGGAGACCACCTCCCCAAAGAGGCGCAAGGCTTCAAGACCCAATTGGCGATTCTGCTCAATGACGAAATTCACTCCGCCCCCACGATCAACGATCGGATCAACGGGAATGGCCAGATCTCCGGACAGTTCACGCAAGCGGAAATCGACGAACTCATCACCGTCCTGAATGCCGGTGCCTTGAAAGTGCCGCTCATCAAGGAACCCGCCAACGAGTTCACGATCTCTCCGCTCCTGGGGGCGGACATCCGGGCGACTGGACTGCGGGCGACGTTCGTGTCGATGATCGCTGTGTTCCTGATCACCGCGTTGTACTACCTGAAGGCCGGTCTGATCGCGGACCTGTGCCTCTCCTTCAACCTGCTGCTGTTGCTGGCCTCGATGGCCCTGATCGACGCCACGCTGACGCTGCCCGGCATCGCGGGGGTCGTCCTCTCGGTGTCGATGGCCGTCGACTCCAACGTGCTGATCTTCGAACGCATGCGTGAGGAACTCGCCAAGGGGTCGAGTATGCGGATGGCCATCAAAAACGGCTTCGACAAGGCCCTGGGCACGATCATCGACTCCAACGCCACCACCCTGATTTCCGCCATCGTGCTGTACTACGTCGGCACCGATCAGGTGAAGGGGTTCGCGATCACGCTGTTCATCGGCATCGTCATCAGCTTGTTCACCACGGTCTATGTGGCCCGCGTGATCTTCGAGCTTCTGGACCGGACCGGGCGGCTCAAGACCCTCAAGATGTTCAGCATCGTCAAGCAGACCAACTTCGACTTTGTCGGCAAGACCAAGCAGTTCGTGATCGGGTCACAAGTGGTAATCCTGCTGGGGCTACTGATCGTGGCGTTCCGGGGTCGGGACAGCCTCGACATCGATTTCCGCGGCGGTGCGATGATTACCTTCCGCTTCGAGGGAGCACAGAACAGCGACATTGATGCGGTGCGAAGCCATCTGGCCAAGCCCTTCGGGGAAGGCATCTCCCTCGAACGCCTGGAGGTCAAAGATAACCAGAACCAGATCGCTGAACTGTTCCGCATGCGAACCGTCATCGACGAGGAAGAAGCGGCCGCCAAGGCGGGAGGCCAAAAGGTGGAAGCCCAACTGCGCGACAAAATGCGATCGGCCTTCGAAGGTTCCACCTTCAAACTCGTGCAGCAGTCTTTGAAGTTGAGCGCTGCCAGTGTGATTCCGCCGACTACGGATAAGCTCGAAGACACAGCATTGGCTCATGAGAAGGAGTTCGAAGGCGGCCAGCAGTTCACCGCGACCGTGGGCCAGTCCCTGACCGCCTCGGCCTTCGCCGAATCGGTCCGTGAAGTGCTCCGTGATCTGGGAGCGGCCAGTCAGAAATACCAGGACCAGGAGGCCGAAAAACTCGTGGAAGCCCGCAATGCCGTGACAGGTGCCGCTCCAGGAGCCAAGACGACCTCGATCGCTGTCCGACTGTCGAATACAGTCAGTCCCGAAGACGCCGCCCAGGTGCTTCCGGCCCTGATGGCCAAGCTCGATCGCCAGCCGCTCTTCGAAGAGTTGACGACGTTCTCGTCCTCGGTGGCGGGTGATACCCAGATGCGCGCCGTGTTGGCGATCGCCATCTCCCTGCTGGCCATCACCGCCTACCTGTGGTTCCGGTTCCACGGCATGACGTTCGGACTGGCCGCCACGATCGCGGTGTTCCATGACGTGGCCTTCACGCTGGGTGCCGTGACGGTGGGGGCTTATCTGAGCCATATTGCCCTGGGGCGGGCCTTGTACCTGATCGACTTCAAGATCAACCTGACGATGATCGCGGCGTTCCTGACCATCATCGGCTACTCGATGAACGACACGATCGTCGTGTTCGACCGCATCCGCGAGGTGCGGGGCAAGAACCCCAAGATCACTTGGGAGATGGTCAATACCAGCCTGAACCAGACGCTGTCTCGCACGTTGCTGACCTCGGTCACGACGATCATCACCTCGTCGATCCTGTACTTCTTCGGAGGCGAGGGGCTGCGGGGCTTCGCGTTCAGCCTCACCATCGGGATCGTGGTCGGCACCTATAGCTCGATCTACATCGCCAGCCCGGCCTTGGTGTGGCTCATGAACCGCGAGCATCCCGAGACGAAGCCCGCGACCAAGCAGTTGGCCACCGCGGCGCGTTAGACACTCGGTGTGTCATTCGCTCCCATCGAGCAGTTACAGAAATCGTGTTCACCACAAAAGTCTGGAACACTCATCTCCCCTGATCGACGCTAATCCAGATCTGGATCAGTGTTGATGAGCGAAGATTAGTGTTCCAAAATCGTCATCCCATCGGCTCGTTTGGTGAACGCCAATTCTGTAACTGCTCTAGGATGGAGCAAGGTCCATCTGCCCATGCCTCACCTTCCCGAGCCCGGTCTGACCCCCGACAAGCCGCTCCAGATCGGGCGACATACGCTCCGGTCGCGGCTCATCGTTGGGACCGGAAAGTACCGCTCGTTTGACGACATGCGGAACTGTCTGGAGGCCAGTGGGGCCGAGGTCATCACCGTGGCCGTGCGCCGCGAACGGCTGATCGATGCCCAGGGGCGTAACATCCTCGACTTCATCGATCTGGCCAAATACACGATCCTGCCCAACACCGCCGGATGCTTCACTGTCGATGATGCCGTCCGCGTCGCTCGATTGGGGCGAGAGATCCTCAGCGGGCTGGAGAACCCCGGTGCCGACTGGGTGAAACTCGAAGTCCTCGGCGACAAGAAGACGCTGCTCCCCGACCCGATCGCCACGCTGCAAGCCACCGAGGCCCTGGTGAAAGATGGGTTCCAAGTCCTCGTCTACACCACCGATGACCCGATCACAGCCCGCCGTTTGAAAGAGGCGGGAGCGGCCTCGGTGATGCCCGCGGGCAGCCCGATCGGCAGTGGCCAGGGCGTCCTCAATCCCAACAACATCCGCATCTGTATCGAGTACCTCAAAGAGCACGATCCCGAGTACCCGGTCATCGTCGATGCCGGGGTCGGCTCCGCCAGCGATGTCTCCGAGGCGATGGAACTCGGCTGCGATGGCGTGCTGCTCAACACAGCGATCGCCTCAGCGGACGACGCGCTGCGGATGGCCTACGCGATGAAGTACGCCTGCTGGGCCGGTCGACATTCGTACCTCGCCGGACGGATTCCCAAGAAACTGTACGCGACCGCCTCCAGCCCGGACACCGGCGTCGTGCTGCCGCGCGGGACGTAAGGGTGCGAGTTCAGCCGTCGGAGTCCAACCGTTAGATCCCAGCCTTTAGGCTGCCCATCTCCGTACTGCAATCGCCGGAAGTCTGCGAGCGACGAGAGAATTTTTCGAACTGCCTGAAAACCCTCTGTACCCGGAAGGGGTTGTCCACCACAGCCCAGGGTCGCGACGCAGGAGCGCACCCTGGGAAACGCGGCCCAGGGAACCCAACCCTGAAGGGGTTGAACACCCGCGCGCCCTG
>JAYTFV010000053.1:0-2162 GCA_043734065.1 Planctomycetota bacterium | reverse complement strand
GCGCGACCTGGAAGGCTCGATGCAGCAGGCCCTGCTGCTGATGAATCATCCGCAGATCCAGAACAAGCTGGCCAAGGGAGAGATCAAGAAACACTTGGCGGGGATCAAGGACAACCGGGAACTGATCGACACCGCCTTCCTCGACATCCTCGCCCGCCACGCGACCCCGGCCGAGGTCGACCGCTACACCAAGTCCCTCAAGTCGACCGCTGACCGCAACGCCAACATCGACGACCTGCTGTGGGTGCTGGTGAACAGTGCGGAGTTCACGACCAAACGGTAGCGAGCGGCGGACGTAAGTCCCCCGTGCCCGCGCGACGCGATCTGGCCGTCACCCTGTCACCAAGTCCAACGCCTCCTCAACACGGGAGACTTACGTCCCCCGCTCGCTGGTGCAACTATGCTCCACATCCACCTCGACCGTTCCGGCCTCGTCACCCGCCGTTCGTTCCTCCAACTCACCGGAGCCAGCGTGGCTGGGGTGGGGGCGATCAGCATGCTCAGTTCGCTGGGGCTCAGCGCTGCGGAGATCAAGAAGCAGGGGAAGTCCTGCATCCTGGTGTTCCTCAACGGGGCACCCAGTCAGATGGAGACCTGGGATCCCAAGCCCGGCACCGCGAACGGCGGGGCCACGAAGGGGATCGGCACCTCCATCGCCGGGGTGCAGTTCGCCGAGTTCTGGCCCAAGCTGGCCGCCTCGATGAAGGAGCTGTCGGTCATCCGTTCACTCGTCGGCAAGGAAGCCGCCCACGAGCGCGGGCAGTACCACTTGCACACCGGCCACCGCATGGCGGGCACGACGAAGTTCCCGCACTTTGGCTCGATCGTGGCCCAGAAGCTCGGCGATCCCGACTCCGACATGCCCAACTTCGTGAGCATCGGCAACACCCTCAGCTCCGGATTCCTGGGAGTGAAGGTCGCTCCGTTCATCGTCAACAAGCCGGGCCAACTGCCGGACAACGTCTCGAACGGGGCGGGGAACTCGCGGATGGAACGGCGGCTGGCCCTACTCAAGGAGCAGGACGCGGGCCTCGCAGCGGCGGGAGCGACCGCTCTGGCGAAGGAGCATGAGGAGATCTACAACCGTGCCGCGCGGCTGATGACCTCGGTCCGGTTGCGAGCCTTTGAAACGACCAGCGAACCGGAGGCGATGAAGGCCGCCTACGGAGCGAGCAACTTCGGTCAGGGGTGCCTCGTCGCGAGACGGCTCGTCGAAGTCGGCGTCCCGTTCGTCGAGGTCCAGCGCGGCGGCTGGGATATGCACGAGAGCCTGTGGAGCAAGATGAGTACGACCGCTCCGGATGTTGACCAAGGCGTCTCGCAACTGATCGCCGACCTCAAGCAGCGCGGGCTGTATGAGAAGACGCTGGTCGTCGTGATCGGCGAGTTCGGTCGCACTCCGAAGATCAACCAGCGCAATCCCGAGGTGGGCCGCGACCACTGGGCGCGAAACTTCAACCTGCTGATCGGAGGCGGCGGGATCAAGGGCGGCGTCTGTGTCGGCAAGACCAGCGAGGATGGCAGCAGCATCACCGACCGCCCCGTCGAGGTCGAGGATCTGTTCCAGACGATGGCCAAAGCCCTCGGCATCGACGCTTCCGAAGAACTCATCACCCCCGAAGGCCGCCCGATCCGCATCGTGGATAAGGGAACGGCGATCACGGAACTGGTGTAACTCTATTCGGTACGACGGACATCTTGGTCTGTCGTGCTGAGATCGCGGGAGTTCGAGTTCCAGCCCAGAGTCATTTGTGTTCAGAAATCGGAGCGGCTTTGTTGTCCGAAAGAAAAAGCCATATTGGCGTGGCGATCCCGAGAACCCATTCTGCAGCCGTGATCCATAGGTAGACGGCATGCTCTTCGTAAAATTTACCCGGAACGGTCTGCTGCTGAAAATCCATCAGGTTGGTAAGGCGAATGTGCCACGTGATGAGTCCCATGTCGATAACCGCCAGCGTGACGCCGATGAGCCATAAGGCCCTGCTGCGCCGATGAAACGCTTCAATCAGTACACAGACGATGAATAGCACTGACTGGGCATTGTGCCACTGCGTCACGCGCTGTGTGATGAAACCCTGTTCGACACTCCCGATGACCTCCGAGCCGATTGGGACGACCACCAAAGCATAAAAGCTCAGGCCGCCCCACCATGCGGCCCAGGC
>JAYTFV010000052.1:0-4551 GCA_043734065.1 Planctomycetota bacterium | reverse complement strand
GCGGAGTCGAGTGACGGCCCGTTGGGCCTTGGGGGAAGGGTTGGCATGCGATTTCCCAGGGCTGTCGCCCTGGGCTATCGAGTCAGGCCCCGTTGGGGCCGGGGGGCGAGAACCTGCGTAGAATGGCGACTGGACTCCTTCGGAAGTCTGCGTGTACCGAGAACGCCGAGAGCCTCAGCCCACGTTCTGGCGAAGGTCGCCACGTTCGCCAGAACGTGGCTTCCCCACACGGCAACGCACTTGTTCATACTGGGGGCTTGGCTTCCTACTGAAAACTGAGAACTGCCGACTGAAAACTCACCTAGAGTGAACAAGTGCGTTGCCGTGGCTTTCCACGAGCAGACTGGTTGCCGTGGAAACCTGCCGATATACTCCTCCCGCCTGCTGACGTGGGAACGGGAGATGGCGACTGGGCTGATCGAGGCACCGGGAGTCAGGATTTCCGCGAACGATTCGCGGTAGGCTCGTCCCGCTGGTTCGTCCGTTCAGTCCAATCGGCCCGGAGAGACATTCCCCCACCCGCCCATCACTTGCTGGGTCGGCTGATTCCCGGATGCCCCCCGCTCGGATGATCCGAGTCAGCCAGCAATGTTGTGAATCCCTCGTGACGCACAGTTCCCCCCCCTCCCGCCAGCATGTCCTTTCCAGCCAGCGTACGAATACGCTGCTCGGGATTCAGATATTGGGCACCGGGACATACGTCCCCGATAATGTCGTCACGAACGCTGATCTCAACAGCCGGTTCGGGTTTGACCCCGACTGGATTCGGGAACGCACCGGAATCCTGGAACGGCGGCATGCTCCGGCCAATGTCTCGACGCTGGAAATGAGCGTCGCAGCTGCCGAAAAGGCGATCCGGGCGGCGGGTGTCGATCCGAAAGACATCGACCTGCTGGTGGTCGGGACGTTTACGCCCGACTATCAGTGCCCATCGACGGCCTGTTTGTTGCAGAACCGGTTGGCGCTGGACTGTGCCGCGTTTGATGTGGCGGCGGCCTGTGCCGGGTTCATGTATGCGATGGTCACGGCGGCTCAGTATGTGGCCACGGGGAACTCGAAACTGGCGCTGGTGATCGGTGTCGACTGCATGAGCCGGATCATCAATCCCAAGGACCAGCGGACCTATCCGCTGTTTGGGGACGGGGCCGGGGCGGTACTCATTGCCAAGGGAGACCCCAAACAGGGGCTGGTCTGCTATCAGATGGGAGCCGACGGCAGCGGAGGCGATCTCCTCGACCGACCCGCCGGAGGATCGCGGTGTCCGATCACTGCGGAGGCGATCCTGGCGGGGGATCAATACCTGCGGATGGATGGTCGTAAAGTATTTACCTGGGCCGTCCGAATGGTGCAGGAAACGATTGAACTGGTGCTGGAGAATTCGGGACACCGGGTGGAGGATGTCTCATTGTTTCTATTGCATCAGGCGAACATCCGCATCATCAATGCGGCGAGGCAGAATCTCAACATCGCGGAAGACAAGGTCTTTTGCAACGTGCATAAGTATGGCAATACGAGTGGGGCATCGGTGCCGCTGGTTCTGGATGAAGCCCTCCGCGCCGGGAAAATCCGCCGGGGCGACCTGGTGTTGATGTGTGGGTTTGGGGCCGGATTGAGTTGGGGGACGGGGCTGTTTCGCTGGTAGTGGAGCGATCAGCCGTCAGCCGTCAGCATTCGGCCAGAATCACTGGTTGATGCATCGGAAGGCGTCGCCACGGGTGGACATTAATACACAAATCCTGATCCTCTGGCTGATTACTGACAACTGATCACTGACAACTTCTTCCCCCCATCGGCGGTTTCTGCCCGAGATGGGAATTTCGGGGGGTTCGGGTGGGGCACGCGGGGAAACACCTATTGACCGGTCCCGCAAAATGAATACAATCGGTACAACTGGGAGAATCGGCAAGATCGTCACTTGAGGGATGCCTGCTCGTTTGAGAGACGTTCAGAACCTTCAAGCCCCTTCCGATTCAGGCGACCCCCAGTCCAAACAACTTCCGTTCACGGATCGATGGAAGTTCGGGTGTCTCTGCGCATCACCCCACAGCGTTCATGGTCCGCCCGCAGACTTCCACGTTGCGGACTCACTCCAAGGGATGGGAAGAGTACCATGAAGACCGTCTTCACCACCGGCGAAGCCGCCAAGATCTGCAAGGTCAGTCAGCAGACTATCATCCGCTGCTTTGACTCAGGACAGCTCAAGGGGTTCCGCGTTCCGGGCTCGCGGTTCCGCCGCATTCCGCGAGACATCCTGCATAAGTTCATGAAGGATAATGGGATCCCCACCGATGCGCTGGAAAGCGGACGGCGGAAGGCACTCGTGGTCGATGACGATGTCGAACTCGTCGAACTGATCCGGGATGTCCTCGAAGCCGATGGCCGATTCGAAGTCCGCGTGGCCAATAACGGCTTCGATGCCGGGATGATGGTCCGGGAGTACAAGCCGGATATCCTCGTTCTCGACATCATGCTGCCCGATATCAATGGCAAGGAAGTCTGCCAGCGCGTCCGCAGCGACTCGACACTGGATGATGTCAAAATCATCTGCATCAGCGGGCTGGTGGAGCAGGACAAGATCCAGGAAATCCTGGATGCGGGAGCCAATCACTTCCTGCAGAAACCGTTCGAGATCGATGCCCTGCTCGGACGGATGTGCGAAATCCTTGACATGGACAAGACCCCCAGCCGCTCGATGCGGTAAATGGCATAGCCACGTTCGCCAGAACGTGGGTTGGCCGGAACAAGCGTTCGCATGAGCCAGACTGCCCTCGCGAGGATCGCTCGCGGCGGCTCACGTCGACACCTATTCGACCACCATCTGGCGAAGGTCGCTACGAGCTGGATCAAATCGGAACCCCCGCGTGAGTCCCACACTCCCCTTCGCTGGAACATCAGTCCCAGCCGAAGGGGTTTTGCATTTCGTCGCCGCGATGCTTCAATCGCCATCGCTGGAGGACGGGCTGCGGCTGGTGCTCGAAGCCGTCATCGGAGAGAGAGCGATTGAGGCGGGCCTGTGGGTCTGGCCCGAGCCAGCGGTCATTGCCCGCGGACTCATCGGAACAGCCCGGCTCTACGAGGTGTGGTCCTACGAACTGGCCTGCGTGCCGCCATCGCATGAGATGCTGATTGAGTGGACTCAGCGAGTGGCTAGCGCGGTGCCGCTCACGATTATTCCACTCGGAACCAGCGGAGCGATCTGCCTCCCGTCGATCTCAACTCCGTTATCCCCCGATGAACAACACTGGTATGGCACTTGGCTGGAGTGGCTCGCCACGCGCGAACACCAGCTCCGCGATGCCAAGCTCAAATCTCTCGCCGAGTTCGCAGCGGGGGCCGGTCACGAAATCAACAACCCGCTCGGTACGATTCTCGGACGCTCCCAACTGCTGCTGAAACAGGAGGCCGACCCGGAGCGCCGCCGCTGGCTGGCGGCCATCGGCGGCCAGGCCCTCCGCATCCGGGACATGATCTCGGACACCATGGTCTTCGCCCGCCCCCCCGCTCCGAAACCCCGCCAAGTGGAGATCGAGCCTCTGATTCACTCGGTCACCGACCGATTCGCCGAAGAATTGGCAAACTCCGGCATCCAACTGCGACTGAACATGGTGGAGAGTCGGGAGTCGGGAGTCGGGAGTCGGGAGCCAGAAGGGAGCGATCAGCGATCAGCGTTCAGCCATCAGCCAGACCTGAGAACCTCCTCCCCTCCTCCCCTCCCCTCCCTCAACCCTCAACCCTCTCTCTCACTCGACCTCGAGCAATTCCAAGTCGTCCTCATCGAGCTGTTGCGAAACGCGATCCACGCGGTCGGGAAGGGCGGGAGGATCGGCCTGCGAGCCAGGAACCGAACTTGGCAAGGCCGGGACTGGCTGGAGTTGGACCTGTTCAACAATGGTCCGGTGTTGACGCCCGCCGAGCGCGAACACGCCTTCGACCCGTTCTTCTCGGGTCGCGATGCGGGCCGCGGACTGGGGTTCGGCCTGACGAAATGCTGGCGGATCGTCACCGGTCACGGCGGCCGCATCGGAGTCCACTCGACGCCGGAGCAGACCGTCTTCCGCACCCTCTGGCCACTCAGTCCCGCAGCCTCGCCGTAACTGCATTCGCCAGCACGCGGGCTGACTCGGATTACCTCCACATTGTTCGGCGGCAGGCAGCCTCCCCGAGAGGGCAACGCCGTGAAGGATTTCCGCGTGGAGTTTCCCAAGGTTCTGCCCCCTCTCCCCCACAATCGATGCCGCCTTCGGAGTGGACTCCACTGTGGGGGAGAGGGCCGGGGTGAGGGCGCCCGAGCGGGCGATATGCCCCCCTCACCCCAGCCCTCTCCCCCGCAAAACGCATACCCCGAAGGCCACATCGATCGCGGGGGAGAGGGGGCCGGAAACGTGTTGGCCACCTTGTCCACGTGGTCCCTGAGAAATCTTCAGGCGAGTGCCTCGTCAACGCTTGATTTTGGGGTTCGCCTCCCTCGGGAGGGCGAGGCTCCTGCCGAGCCGTTACCGCGATTCGACGTGTCCCCTGGCTCGCGGCTCAGCAGGAGCTTCGCCCTCCCGG
>JAYTFV010000051.1:0-19662 GCA_043734065.1 Planctomycetota bacterium | reverse complement strand
TCCCGCAGCGACATCGGGGCCGTCCAGACCTCCCAGGAGGCGCCGGTCGGGTGTTCAAGGAGCGGCTTGCTCGTGTCGCGATCCACTGAGTAGCTTAGGAGAACGCCCGGCTTGGTTTGCCGGTGGCCCCAAACGCCGCGTCGATGGCGCGCCATATCACGGATCACATCGCCGACGTCAGCCCGGGCGGTTACTGATTCGCCCCGCCGAGCAATGGCGTCGATGATCGCGGTTACCCGAGGGTCCGCGAGCGTCACGGTTCGAGCGGCCGGTTCCGGGTTCCAATCCAGATTCTCGTGCCGCACGAGCGCCGCGAACACGGCCGAGAGACCTCGGTCCAGCGCCCGGGCGGCGAAGGGCGTGACTGACAGGGCCTCGACATGTCGATAGAACGTCGCGTGGTATTGCTCGAACGTCTCGAAATGGCTGAGATCGCGCGGCCGGGCCCAGTTGTAGATGGTCAAGACCAGCCCGGGTGCCCAAGTCTCGCGGCCAACGCGGCTTGTCGCCTGGATGTACTCGGCCGAGCCCTTCGGTTGGCCAACGACGGTCATCAGGCCCAGACGCGAGACGTCCACGCCCACCGAGATCATGTTCGTCGCCAGGACCACATCGGTCGGCGCCGGGCCTTCCCGTCGCTGGCCGGCTGGCACGGGTACGTGGCGGATCGCCAGCTCATCGAGGATCTTCGGGATGTCGGTCGAGCCAACCCGACTCGTGAGTTCAGTTACGTTCAAATAGGTCCGGTTGCCGAGGCCCCGTCGGTCGCCCCGTCTAACGCGAGAATTCACCTCGTCGTCGAGCAAGCGGCGCATCCCGCCGAGCTCGCGGAGGGCGTTGAAGTAGCCGACGAGCGTCATCCACGGATCTGCCGCCTCTCCGTATTGTTCGAACAACTTCTGGGCGGCCGAGAGGATGGTCGAGAATATCCGGACCTCGACCGACTTCATGCGCCAGCCTCGCGCACAGATGCCGAGATAGCGGCGGCCAGGCGCCTCGCTGACCGGACGGCGAACGGCAAAGAAGGAGTCGTCGAGGTCGAGAACCGGCGGCGGAAAGATCGCCGTTAGGCGCCAGAAGACGGCGTGGACCTGATCGGCCGCGCGTCGGATCGTGGCCGTCGATGCCACGAGCTTGGGCCGGACAGTTACTTCGTCGACCTCCCACGAGGCGAGCCTGTCGATCGCGGTCTCGTAGAGGCCGACCATCGTTCCGAGCGGCCCGGCAATCAAATGGAGCTCGTCTTGGATGATCAGGTCGGGCGGTCGCAGCGGGCCGTGGTCGGCGACCTTCGTGGCCGGCAGGCCCATCTTCGTCCTCGGGTGGCTGCCCCAGTCGTCCACCTCGGGCGACAGGAAGCCGTGCCGCTCGCAGTAGCCGTTCACTTGCCCAAATAGCATCTGCACTTCGCCCTTCCACGGCATCTGGGCGAACTTGTCCACCGTGGCGATCAGCAGCGTCGGCAGGCGGCGATATATCTCTTCATCCACCACGACCACCGGCAAGCCTTCGCCATCGGCTTGCCGCTTACTGAAGAGGCATTGGCAAAATTTGTCGCCGCAATAGGTCAGCGTGCGGCCTGAGCCTTGCGGATAGGATTGGGCTTCCAGATGTTTCCCGGCTTCGATGGCACTACCACACCACGGGCAAGCGGTGAGTTGGTACGGGGTGCCGACACCACCGCCGACGAATTGATTGCCACGAGCCTGCTTGATCGCTTCGACGGCATCTTCGGTGCGGTTGGGCGTGGTGCGACGGCCCACCCACAACCCGATGCGAAAGGGCGTGTTGCCCCAGCGTTTGTCGCCGTGTTCGAGCGCCTTGCGACGAATCGACTCGCAAGCACAAATCAGTGCCGTGGCCCGTTGGAATTGTTGAATCGTGAGCAGGCGCAACGTGTACCGCATCAGCACGGCCACGCCTTCATCGCCCACTCGCCCCGCAATCACTCCCTGCAATCGCCGCAGAGCCATCGTGTAGGCGGACAGGCCCAGGTAGGCTTCCGTTTTACCACCGCCCGTGGGAAAGAAGAGCAAGTCGGCCAAGGCTTCGGGGCCGACGCCACGTTCGGCATGATCGAGCTTCGTCACGCCCGCCAGGTTGAGCAGGATGAACGCAATTTGGAACGGTCGCCAGCTGCGATTTGCAGGAGTGTCGAACTCGTCGTAATGCACTTCCGCTCCACGGCGAACATTCTCAGCGAAGATCGACTTTGTCCGCTGAAGCCACATAGCCCGATTCATAAACTGGAACGACTCGAACGCTTTCGTGTCCTTGGCCAGCAGATCCAGTCCCTCTTCAATTCGCTTGAGCGTGATCCGGCAATTGTCGATGGCCACCCGGCCCGCATCGCCAAATTGAGCCAGCCCTTCCTTCGGGTCATTGAGCTTGGCTTCTTCCCGGTCGATCCAATCTTTGTAAGCCGTCACCAGTTGTCCCAAGTTCTTCGGCAGCGACTTGGCATCGGCCTCGGCCAGCACCTTCATATCGAGGACCAATCCCGCCAGCTTGCCAAAGGCCGGGTTTTCGTCGGCATCCTCTTCGGTCGGTGGTGTGGTGCGGGGAACTTCATGGCACGGGACGATTACCGTCTCGATGCGGGTGGCACGGTCGGACGAATCCTTGGCCACTTCCGCATGGACGCTGATCCCGTGCCCCACGGCAAACTCAACGTGATGCCGATAGAGCAACGCCATCAGCCGCTCTTCGAGATCATTGTTCGTGCCGAGCGTGGTCCGCTTGCAAAATACGGCCTCACCATCCACGCCGCTGGCCACGAGCTTGGGCTGGAAGATGTGGTACTCGTCTTTGGGACGCAGTTCTTCTTGAGCGTTGACGAGAAACAGCGTGACGACGTAGTGGGTGTTCCGTTTGCGAATCTGCCCCTGAACGTAGATGTCGGGGAACTCAGGATCGGGAGCCTTGGGTTTGATCGGCCCGTTCTTGAGCGGCACTTCGATGCTGCCGCCCCGCACATACCGCTTCCAGACCAGCAGCGTGTTGCCTTTGTAATCGGTTTGACCTTCCCGCTTCTCTCGCTTGTACTGGCCCCAATGGGCGCTCACTTTGATCGCCTTCACCTCGCCGTCCACGCAGAAGCTCATGCCGAAGGACGACGGCAAATGGGCTTGTGTGACCGGAGTATCTGCATCAGTCTTGCCATCGTCCGCCGTGTCGCTGCCCCCATCGGAGAGTTCATCGGGGATCGAGGGAATCTCTTCTTCCTCTTCCTCATCCATGACTGCTTGGGTGGCCACGCCCGCAGCCCGGCTGGGGGCCAACACACCCACGAGATAGCGATCCCGCACCGTGCGTTCGGTCAGTTCTTCGCCTTCGCCGCCAGCCGGTCCCAGCAAGTCGCCCAGGACCATCGTTTCGAGTTCGGCTCGAAGCAGGTGCTGTGAAGGTGTCGTCGTGGCGTGGTTCATGATGCCTTCCAATCAGGATTCGTTCGATACGCTTGTTTCGGATGATTTGGCTCGTCGGGAAATCGAAGTTGCATTCGCCCGCTCTGCACCATTGGGCTGAGATAGCGATTGCGGATGCCCCTCGCATTGCGTTGCAGCAGTCGTCCGATCTCGTCGAGGGACAATTCACTCACGGCACACAACGCCGTCAGAACATCCTGCATCGTTTCTGGAGTCAATCGACTCTTGGCTCTCGCTTGCTCAGCGATGACCAGAAGGGCCGGATCGAACTGGTCACTCTGTAACGAGTCCCCTTCGTTATGTGACGAGTTCCCGGCGTTGTGTGACGAGTTACCGACCTTGTGTGAGGAGCTTGGCTCCTTATGTTCGGAGTCCCCCGCCGTTGTATCCGGAGTTCCCTCGGCATTGCCTCCGGCCCCCGCCACCCGTTCTGCCAGCCGGTATGAGGCCCATCGCCCGTAGCCATCTTTCACCAGAAACTCTTTCGAAACAAGGTCTTGCAACATTCTCGTAATGTCGGTGGTATGGTCGCTGGAGAACTGCTGAAGACGTTGGTTGGTGACACTTCCCTCAACATCCGCCGTCACCAATGCCTGAACCTCACGGGCGTTCAGTCCTCCCAACTTCTCCCCCAGCACAGCCCGAAGGCGGACAAGCGACTCTTCCGGCAGCAGGCTGACCATTGGCAGAACCAACTTGACCCGATCGGGCTTCAGATACTCTTCAATCAACGGCACTCGCCACTTCTGTGAAGCCCAGCCCTGCTTGATCTTGTCGATCCCGGAACCCGCCTTGTCCCCCGCCCCCATCATCTGAAACATCCGTTGCAGGGAGGGGTTCCGACACTCGCTGACAGCTCCTTGCTGCAATTGCTCAAACGACACCAGCAATGTTCCCGGATTGGACAGCTCAATACGATCTGGAAAGCGATCGATGACGATTCCGCCTTGGCCTCGGTAGTCCGCATGAATCAGTGAATTGACCAAAGCCTCTTGCACGGCCTCATGTGTGGGGGACATTCCACTGCGGATCGGATCAGAAAACAGCAATGGCGGCGGCGTGGTCTGGTAAGCAAACGGCAGCTTCAGTCCCTCGACCAGCTTTGGGTAGACCCGCTGGAAGAACTGAAACAAATTCGGTGTCCACGTTCCATCAATCGTGATCCGATCCGCCCAGCGATCCCCGATCGAATTGCTGATTCGCTCCCGGTAATCGAGATGAAAGTTCACACCCACTGCCGGATCGTTCAGGGCATCCTCATTCCCAAACATCAACAGACCAGCCACCGTCAGACCGTCTTCATTCGTCTCCCGGTTGCGGCCCCATCCCCCCAGCTTCCTCAAGAACCCGGTCGTGTCTTCATTGAGCCAGGCGTGATTCGGATTTCGAGCAGAAAACCGGTTGCGATATTGTCTCAAGGACTCTGCATCGAGATCCTGTGCGGAGAAATTCGGCAAGATCCGGCTATCGGCGGTTTGCTCCGACTGATCTGCCAGCATCCGGCCCACTTCATCCGGTGTGCATTTGTAGTCGCCGTCATTGAAGCGGCGATAAGTTCCGATGAGCGGGTTTTGCCCCACGTAGACGGGGCGTTGCCGACGAGTCGCACGGGGCACCTGCACCACGAGCAGCGTCTTGCCATCCACAGGTTCGAGGCGGACATCACCATTTGACAGCAGGTTGACATTCACCTTGCTGCGATCGTTGATGCAGTTCCAAAAGTTCTTCTCCAACTTGTCCGGGTCATCTAACCCTTGGACTTCGAACCCACCCCCATCGAGTTCCTTGACCCCCAGCACGATCAAGCCGCCATCCGTATTGGCCATCGCACTGTAGGTTTCCCACAGTGCCCCCGGCAGCCCTCCCTTGGCAGACTTGAACTCCCAATCTTTGTCCTCTCGGAGTTGCAATGCGTTCAGCAACAGCTGGATGTTCATGCGTCCTCCTCCATGTCGAAGAGTGTAGCGGGCTTGGCAGCGGATTTGTCGTCGGTGGCCTTCTTCCCCGGTCCCCGCTTCCCGGTCGCCGCCCCACGCTGCTTCTTCGCATGCAGCCCCTGCTGCACTTCCTCGGCGTAGCGTTCGTGGTTGAGCTTCAGCAGGCGTTGCAGGACTTCCCGGCGGGCGGCTTCGCTGATCGTGAACCGGACGCCCTGCTTCGTTTCGTGGAACCCGTGGCCGAGGTCGAGGTCGGTCCAGCCGTAGGCGGCGGCAACTGCCTGATCCATTTCGACGTGCAGTTCCCGTAGCATCAGAATGTCGGCAAACCGTTCTTGGGGATCGTGGAAGCGGTTGTAGGTCTTGGTCAGGCCCTCACCAGTCTGTCTCATTACCTCTCCACGATGGCAGTGGTAGCGTCCGCCAATATCTGTTAGAAGACTCACGTCCAAGGCAAACGGAAATGTTTCGAAGCAGTCAGTTCCGGAATACATCATGTCTGTCCGAAGAGACGACCCGTAATAACGTGCCCAAGCCTCATGAATGTCACTCTGTAGCAATGCAAACACGTCCTCAGTGTCGAATGCAAATACAGCAATTCGCTCATTGATCACCTGTGAAGTGGGAACAAATGCGACGCTGTGTATATTCGCAACTCGGCTTCTAACAAGAATACGGCGTAGTGCAGTGATAGTGCGATACAGTTCGGGCCGTTTGTCAGCATAGATCCACCACTTCTGCGGCAGAGGCTTCCGCAAGACATACTCGTCTGAATTCAGTTTCATTCGAGTACGTTCTGGCTTCACTTTCTCCTCAATAATTTGAAAGCAATCTGGGTAGACCTCTGCTTTCTCAATGGGCCAGTCAAAGAAATTGATGACCCAACGACTCGGTGTCAGATCCACACGACTGTTCAGATCTTCGCCGTTGAGGTAAGGGAATAGTACGTCCTTGTTGCGTGGATTCTTCTCGATTAGTCGTTGAGCTTCCTCGGGTGTCAGCACGAACCCCATACCAAGAACGATGGACCCCTGAAATGAGTTTCCCTTATTAGATTCCAACTGATATGGGTTGCCGTCCACTTCACTTGACTGGGTTAGGTACGGCGTAATACCAGTTGTTGAATGTTCATCAAGAAAGAATTGTCCTGCCCATTCACCACTCCGCAACCAGACGTGGGCGACTTCCAAACTGGCCTCACCGGGCCAAGGGCGGCTTGGGATTGCCCGCATGATGCAGCAGCCTGATGATGTCAGATGCTCTAGACTTGTGGATCTTGTGTCACCTTGCGAAATGGTGTTAGTCGCAAGCAATCCGAAGCAGCCGTGGTTACGAAGCAGCTCGTGGCCACGTCGAAAGAAGAAAGCACAAATGTCGGCATTGCCACTGCTTCCGGGATACAGAGAATCGGTCAGATATGCGAGATATTCTCCACCCAACGTGCTTCTGATTCTACGACCGCCAATAAACGGCGGATTCCCCACAAACGCATCAAAACCGCCCCGCTTCACGATCACTTCGGGGAACTCCAGCGGCCAGTGGAACATCTTCTGGCCTCGGCGTTCCTTAATGGTAGCCTGCTCGAACTCCTCGGTTGGCCCGTGCTCGATGTATTGGCCTGAGACAACAGCGGCATGACGCACTCGCTCCAGCTTGTCCTTGGCGTTCCCGCCCCAGAACTCTGCCGCCACGAGCAAATCCGCCGCACATCGCAGCCGGGCGATCTTCTCGTGGGCGTCCTTCAGCAACTTCTCCTGTCGCTCGACATCCTCCACCGAGTTGGCGGACAGGTCTTCGAGCCGGAGACGCAGGCTGATCGCCTCATCCACGGATTCATCCAGCGGTCCTCCGAACAGCATGGCATCGTCCGCATCCGGCTTCAGGCTGAAGTGCCGCAGCTGGTCGAGTCTGTGCAGACCGACCAGCGAATCGCCACACCGGATACTGTGATCGAGAAACTCAAACGGCTTGTCCTTCGCCACCGTCAACAGCCACAGTGACAGCTTCGCCATCTCCGCCGCCAGCGGGTTGATGTCGACTCCATACAGACACCGCTGAGCGATGATCCGCATGGCGTAGGTCTTCCGCTCCGCAGGCTCATCCGGAATCAACCCTTCATTCGGATCGCCGGTCGACGGTTCCCCTTCGGGAGTGATCCCCGGTGTGGTCGGATTCGCCTGCTTGGCGATCTCCCACGCTTCCATCAACCGCTCGGCCATGTACCGGGCCGTTTGCACCAGGAACGCTCCCGATCCGCAGGCCATATCGCAGATCTTGAGGTCGAGCAGCTCCCGAGCCGACTTCAGCTGCCACTCGCTTTTCGGCAACCCTTCGGCGGGACCAGCATAGACCAGTGGCTCCAACGTGTACTGCACGATCGGTTCGGTCAAGCTGCGAGGCGTGTAGTGCGTACCGGTGGACCGGCGGTCGGACCCCGCCGTGACGAAAATGCTCCCTTTCGGAATTACGACGGGGTAACCGAAGTTGTCGAGCCGCACCAAACCGGCCAGAGGCTGGACCCGCTTCCACAGGGCCTCGTCTCCTTGGCACGCTGTACGAAACCGGCCTTCGACTACGGAATCGAGTTCCGCATTGAGTGACTTGGCGAGGGCTTTCTCTGTCTTGCCAGTTTCCTCTTTCAGGAACTTGAGCAGTGCGGAGTTCTCGGCAGGTTCACCGCCGCCGCTTGCCAGCAGCTTCTCCAACTGGGCCAGTGGGAACTCCGGTTCCTTAGCCCGAGTCCCAGCCAGTCCGAGAAACGGTTGGGCGGCCCGCTTGGCCGTGTGATCCAGCAAACCTTCGTAAACATGACCGATCTGTTCGATGTCGAGTGCCCGGAAGCTCAATCGACGTGCTTCCGCTTTCCCCCCGCCCGGCATCTTGATTTGCAGCAGCTGTAATGCTTCGAGCAGATGGAGGACCGTGCGATTGTTGACCGGCAGCGGGTTGGCTTCGCTGTCTCGCCACGATGTGCCCGTCTTGCGACCTTCGAGAAATGGGAACCGGTCGGGGTTGAACAGACTGCCCCCGTAGGCCGGAATGTACACATCATCATGTTGCAGCCCGCCATACACCGCCCGAAACGCCGCCAGCAGCCGGGGCCAGGCATCGTACCGGCGTTCGAGCAGTTCCTCGCCGTGCTGGTCTGCCAGTTCCCGCAGCTGCTTGCTGATCGTGGAGACGGAGTAGTTCTGTTCGTAGACGGGGAATGGCTTGCTGGGGATGAGTTCCCGCTCCTCCGCACAGAAGAGGAACACGAGTCGCATCATGACCGTGAGGGCGGATTCGTACAGAACCTCCTCCCGTACCCCGGCCAGGAGTTCCCGGCCAAAGTCCTGATCGGCCCGGTCGAGCGAATGGATCAGCACCTCGACGGCTCGGCGGACCTGATAGCCCAGCTGATCGGTGACTTCCTGTTGGTTGGAAGCACTCTTGGTGAGCAGGGCTTCCAGCGTCTGATCGTCGGGCACGTTGAAGAAGCGACTGGCGGAGAGCAAGCTGCGAAAGGCTTGCAGCGTGATCTTCTCTTCGAGCCACAATGCGGCGTACCAAGATGAGTAGCCGGTCGTCTCGCCCTTGGGGGCGTCGACCAGCATCCAGTGTTCGCCGTTGGTCACGAGGCCGAGCCGGACGCCGGTCGCATGCAGCAACTCGGTCATGCGGGTATCGGGCGATGCCTTCCACCGGGAGTTGGCAACGTAGCTGGTGAGTTCCTGCGACCGGGGGTAGACCTGGACGAGTAGCCGGGGCTTCTGGGTGTTCGGGTCGATCAAGACGATGCTGGGCCGCAGCAGCTCATGATGCTCAGGGACTTCCACTTGCAGCGATTGCGGAATCGCCTGCCCCTCGGCCAGCAGAGGATCGTCGAGGTCGAGCGTCCGGGTGAGTACGAACTTGATCCAGTGGTGATGTGGAGCGGGATCGGCTTTGCGTTTCTCGATCGACTCCTGCCAATTGGCGTACTCCTGCCGCAGCAGTCGAGACTGATCGGGATCGTGCGGTTCGAGGCCGGTATTGAACGCCTCCATCAGCACCGGCAGACTCAGGAACGGGCCAGAGACCGGGACGAGGGAGAGCCATTCAGTGTGGTGACGTGCGATGGACATTCCGAAACCTTTGCCTCATCAAAACCGGACGTTGAATTCTTTTACAGAAACGCCCTGCTTCTGAGTCACTGCCGCTTGAGGGTACTGTTGAGTTCCGCAGTCAATTGTGAATCCATCGTTTGAGATGAGGGCAGTTAGCATCACATCTGTGGTATTGCAAAACAGATGATGCAGGCTGAAGAATGCGGATGAGTGAGGATTCTGTTTGTCGTCGTTGTTCTCGACTCGAAATCGCCCTTCATTGTCGGCTGGTACAAGTGCGTGCAACATCAGTCGAGAGACACTTTCAACGTAGAGTCGGACGAGCCTCAATCGTTCATTACGGCGATCTTCTGAACGATCTTCGCCGATGAAGCGGTTTGAGCACAGTTCTTCGATTCCATACTCACGCCAGTCTGCAATCCAGCATCCTTCCCGCTCAATCAACTCTCTGCCTTGTCGCTCGAACGCAGCGAGGTCTGTGTCAGCGATCTCAAATCGGAACCTAAGACTTCGGAACCTAAGACTTCGGATGTCGTTGTTATCAAAGTATCCTGCTGGGGCATTTGCACTATCGCTGTCGGCAAAATCAGGCTCATTCGATGAGTATCGGGTAAACCAGACCCATTTCAGTTGAGCACTTCCATCCACCAGCGGTCTGAGTATGCGTGCCATCATCGTCTCAGCCCACACATGACTGTCATAGGGAGCATTAACGGGAGCATAAATTCGTGTTTGTCTGATCGCCATCAGTGTCCCCCCGCCATCTTTTCAGGAATCAAGAACGTCACAGCCACCGGAAACATGCGAGCCTGCGGATTGGCGAATCGAGAACGGATCGCAGCGGTTTCCCGCACGATCTCAGCCGGGATCTCTTTCACTCTGGCTCGCATGGCATCCTTGTTTCGCTCGAAGCGTTCCGTCTCCGGGTCGTCAAACAGCAGTTGCTGAATGTAGACCGGATCATTGAGTTCCGATTCGATCGACTTCTTCAACTCGGTCAGGATCGACTCGATGTCCTTGGCTTCCTTGTCCGCTCGCTCGGCCAGCTTCCTCTGAAGCCCATCGACCATCTGCTTCATGCGGGCCTCCAGGGCAGATGCCAGTGGGGACGACAGCTGCGGGTAGAGTTCGAGCAGTTTGGCTTTCACCAGGGCCGAAGGTTCTTTGTCAGTCGCCCCCGCCAAGGCTGATTCAGTTTGCCCGACATTCAGGCGACTTCCCCATTTGGCATCCTTGATGAAGCCCCCAGTGGCAATGATCTCCTCGTGCAGTCGGAAGCTGTCCCCGCCGATGACCACGAGACGAGCATGAGCAATCACCACGGGGATGTCGAGGACATCGTTGGGAACGACACGAGCTGTGACTCGTTGCAGCTTCGACCGACCTTTCTCAGCCCAGACTTCGGCCCTCAACAGCCGCAGACACATCTGGGGCAGGCGGTGATTGAGATGGGCCAGCACCACATCGTGCCGCTCCCTCGATACGGACTCATCGAACGTGATGGGGCGAATGAGTTCAGGCTGGTACGGATCGGCCAGTCCCTCGGCACAGGCGGCCCAACTCCCCTTGAACGGCGGCAACCGGAAACACGGCTGGCCATCCTCCGTCTTAGTGGGAATCAGTGCCGGTTGACCAGCGAGTTCCAACCCGACCGACACGACTTGGCCAATGTTCTCGGGCGATAGGCGAAGTTCTCGGCGGGTTTCCTTGTACTGCTCCATCAACGCTTGGACCTGCTTCTGCAAATCCCGCTCGAACTTGAGCATCTTGCTAATCGACCCGGCTTCCTTCTCGGCCTTGGTGGTATCAAGAGTCGTTCGCCGACCGAGCATGGCCTCTTCGACTTGTTCGGCGATCACTGTGCCGACTCTGCCGAGGTCTTCTCGGATCGTTTCGATCTTGAGTGCGACTCGCATCAAGAATTCGAGGTCGGCCTCCATGTCGGAGACCGTCCCGCTGAATTGGCGGCTGGCCCGTTCCAGGTAGCCTTTGCCGACGAAGTGATAGACCTGAACCTTGTCGGCCTTCTGGCCGTGGCGATCCACACGCCCGTTCCGCTGCTCCATGCGGTTCGGGTTCCAGGGGATTTCGTAGTGAATCAAACGAGAGCAAAAGTTCTGAAAGTCCAGACCTTCCGAGGCAGCATCCGTCGCCAGCAAGATACGAACCGGGCTGATGTCAGGTGAGGTCTGGAAGGCCGCTTTGACCTCTTCCCGCTTTTCCGGGTCCATGCCGCCGTACATGGTCAACAGCCGGTCGCCGTCCGTGAATCCCTCCACCGACAAGACCTCCTTGAGCCAATTCTGAGTGGCTCGGTATTCGGTGAAGATGATGACTCGATCTTTGGACCACTTCCCACCTGGCTTGAGATGTTCCTTGAGCCATCCCACCAGTTGTTTGACCTTGGACTCACGCTGACCACGGGCACGTATCGCCCAATCCTTCATGAGTTTCAGCAGAGCCTTTTCATCGGCAGTCGGCTCGGCAAACAACCGTGTCGCAGTGTCTAAAGCATCAGCGGTGGCTTCGTCGTAGTCCGTGTCGTCGGCGTACTCTTCATCCAATCGGTCCAATTCCAGCTGGAGTGTTTTGAAGGATGGTTTGGCGACCTTCTTGCGAGCGGTCTGTAGCGATTTCTCGTGCTGCTCCAGCGTGGTGAGGAAGGCGGCCGGACAGGAGAACAGCCGCTTCTTGAGGGTCTTCAACACGAACTCTGTGGCGAACCGCTCAGCGTGGTCTACCGCCCGTGCCGAACGCAGCTTTGTGTACTTGCGAAGTGCGGCGTGAACTTCTCGCTCTTCGTCGGTGTAGGGGACTTCAATCGGTTCCAAGATGCGTGGCGGAAACCGTCGAATTCCCAAATGGTTGAACGCAAAACTTGGATCACTCTTGAGACGGCGAACCATGACCGCATCGAGCTGTTTACGATCCGGTTCGGTTCCCCGTGAAAACCGCTGGTTGTCCAGCAATTCGAGCAAGGCACTGAAACTCTCCCGGTAGCCGTTATGCGGCGTGGCGGTCAGGAAGAGCTTGTGTTCGAAGTGCGGAACCAGCTCTCGCAACGCCTGCGTCCGCAAGGAATCGGTGGCGTACTTGCCGACGCCGGACGGAGCACAGTTGTGGGCCTCGTCTGCGATGAGCAAATCGTATTTGCGAGGATAGATTGGCTCGCCAGGAGCGGGCAACGTTTCACGAAACAGCCGGAGTGGGCGTTCCCGCTTGAGGAAGTCGATGCTGGTGATGAGACGGGGATAGTGAGACCACGGGTTGACGTGGATGCCCCGGCGACGGCGAAGATCACGCATCAGGGATGAATCCACGATGCGGAAATCGAGGCCGAACTTGTCCCGCATCTGATCTCGCCACTGAATCTGCAACGCCGAGGGAACGACGATCAGAATCTTTCTCGCCCGGTGGCGGATGATGAGTTCCAGGGCCACCATGCCCGCTTCGATCGTTTTGCCGAGACCCACATCGTCAGCGATCAGCAGGTTGACCCTGGGCATCTGGATGGCCCGCACCACCGGGTCCAGCTGGTAGTCTTCGATCTCGATGCCACTGCGAAACGGGGACTGGATGTTCTTCACATCCGCCGTCGATGCGGCTCCCCAACGGACAGCATCGAGAAAGGCATCGAGCTTTTCCGGGGCGTCAAAGCTGCTCGGTTCAGGCAGGGCGACCTTTTCGACGAGCTTGGCACCCGGTTCGATCTCCCAGACGACCTGCAATTCTTCTCCCAACCCGTCATCTTCAACGGAAGAAAGAGTCAGCAAGTGTTGCGGCTTGGCGAGTGGCATTTTCAACGCCGATGTCGGCAGGTTACTCGCCTTGATCCCATTGACGACCCACGGACGGGAACGCACCTGCACAACCTGGCCCTGCTCGGGAGGAGAAGTGGTTGTCATGAGGGAGGTTCCTGTCGGCCTACGGCGGCATTCTTCACCCGCCCGGAGGTTGTCCGCTGAGTGCAAGTATCCTACGATCACGGGATGCGACCAGCAACCAGCAGCACCCGATGGGGAGCGGCCACGATGAAGTTCGGTGAGCGAGTTCGTGCATTACGGAAGGCGAAGGGGTGGAGCCTGCGGGTCTTGGCCGAAAAAGTCGATGTCGGCTTCACCTATCTGAGCCGGGTCGAGAACGAGCGGCTGAACTTCGGGGACTACCCGAGCGATGCCCTGATCCACCGGCTGGCCGACGCCCTTGAAGCCGACGAAGAAGAATTGACCGTCCTTGCCGAGCGGGTGCCGGATCGAATACGGCAGCGTGTTCTTCAGCGACCTGACGTTTTTGGTGCGTTGGCGAATTGCGACGACAAGACGCTCGACAAGCTGATGGGGACGATTGGCGAGTATGCGAAGTGGAAGAGACGGGTGAGAAGATGAACTCGCCCAACCACAGGTCACAAAACACAGAGCAACACACCGGGGAGTTGAACCGATGAGTGAGACGCTGTTCAAGAAGGTTGACTACTCCCTGTCGAAGCTGATGGACGACATCGAAATGGGCAGCATCGGACTGCCCGACATCCAACGCCCCTTCGTTTGGAAAAACGCTAAGGTTCGTGACCTATTCGACTCGATCTACCGTGGCTTTCCGGTCGGTTACTTCTTGTTCTGGCAGAATGCCTACGATGGCAGCCAGAAGCAAATCGGCACCGACAACAAGCAGAAGGTTCCCAACCTGCTGATCGTGGACGGCCAACAACGTCTCACCTCTTTGTACGCCGTCATCAAGGGTATTCCGGTCGTTCGGGAGACTTACGAGAAGGAGCAGATTGCCATTGCTTTTCGTCCGACCGACGAACAGTTCGACGTTGCCGACGCCGCCATTCGCAAAGACCCTGAGTTCATTCCGAACATCTCCGTCCTCTGGGCCAAGAATGCAAATCTCTTCGACATCGTTGGAAAGTACGTCGAAAACTTGAAGAGCCACCGAGAGGCAGCGGGAAAGACGCTGACGCCAGAGGAGATCAAGCAGGTCCAGACAGCGATTCAGCGGGTTTCCAACCTCCTCAGCTATCCTTTCACAGCCCTTGAGCTTTCAGCAAATCTCAACGAAGAGCAGGTGGCCGAAGTCTTCGTCCGCATCAACAGCAAGGGCAAAGTTCTCAATCAATCCGACTTCATCCTCACCTTGATGTCGGTGTTCTGGGAAGAGGGGCGTACTCAACTCGAAGACTTCTGCCGTGAGTCACGCATTCCATCGAAGGGCAAACCCGGCCCGTTCAACCATTTCATCGAACCTGATCCTGACAACTTGCTGCGGGTGTCAATTGGTTTGGGTTTCCGCCGTGCAAGATTGAAGTACGGATATTCGTTACTCCGGGGTAAAGACCTCGAAACTGATCAGTTCAGCGACGAGCGACGAATTGAACAGTTCGAGATTCTGAAGGCCGCTCAAGCAGACGTGCTGAACCTCCAAAACTGGCACGGATTCCTGCGAACACTGCACCTTGCTGGATATCGTGGTTCGCACATGATCAGCTCCAGCACGACGTTGATCTACGCTTACGTCTTTTACCTGATCGGGAAGAAAGCATTCGGAATCGACGGGTTTACGCTGTCCACCCTGATTGCCCGCTGGTTCTTTATGTCTTCATTGACGGGCCGGTACACCGGCGGGGCGCCTGAGACGGCGATGGAAAAAGATTTGGCTTTCATCCGGGATTTCAAGACTGCGGATCAGCTTGTGAACTGGATGGAGAAGACCATCGAGAGCGAATTCACCGACGATTTCTGGAAGATCACGTTGCCGAACCGTTTGGAAACGTCGTCTGCCACCAGTCCGATTCTCTCCGCCTACAACGCATCCCTCAATCTGATGCACGCCAAGGTACTGTTCTCCCACAAGAAGGTTGTGGACTTGCTGGACCCAACGCAAAAGGGAGACAAATCTGCCGTTGAGCGGCACCATCTTTTTGCCAAGAAGTACCTCAAGAGCCAAGGTATCACTGCTACACGAGACACAAACCAGATTGCGAACTTCGCACTGGTTGAATGGGACGACAACATCGGGATTTCCGGCAATGCACCAGAGGAATACTGGCCCGTTTACTCGAAACGCTTCTCCGATTCCGAACTCGCCAAAATGGGTCATTGGCACGCATTGCCGGTCAACTGGCACACGATGGAGTATCGAGAGTTCTTGGAGGCCCGACGAAAGCTGATTGCCAAGGTCATCAAGGAAGGGTTCGCTCACATCGCTCAGGGTGAATCCGCTCCGGTTGCTGGACAAGATGGCCTGCCCGTGGACCAGCTTATTGCAAACGGTGAAACGACCCGGATCGAATTCAAGTCAACCCTGCGGGTTAATCTGCACACCGGGCAACCCGACAAGAAGATGGAGCATTCGTGCTTGAAGACCATTGCAGCCTTTCTCAACTCGCACGGTGGGCATCTGATCGTGGGCGTGAGCGATGGCAGCGAAGCGTTGGGCATCGAGACGGATGAATTTCCCAACGAAGACAAGATGAACCTGCATTTGGTCAATCTCATCAAGGATCGGTTGGGGGCACAACACATGCTTCATATCGAACCAAGGTTTGAGACATTCAAAGAAAAGCGGGTGCTGGTGATTCGCTGCAAGCCATCGAACGTCCCAGTGTTCCTCAAAGAAGGGAACACCGAGCAGTTCTTTTCACGGACTGGTGCGGCCACATCGGAACTGTTGCCGTGTCAGATTCAAGTCTATATCCAGCAGCGGTTTTAGCACTACAGCGCATCTTGTCGTTTACCCCGGCGAGCAGCGGGGGAGTCTCTCTACGTCATAGCCGAGGTCTTCGAGGACTTGGCGGCGGGTCTGGGTGTGGGAGGCGCGGGCCTGGGCGTTGCGGCGTTGCCGGTACTGCAGGATCGAGGCGGCGCGTTCCAGGACGCGCTGGCGCGCGGCGGGTGGCAGGGGCAGCGATGCGACCAGCGCGTGGGTGGCGAAGTGGACTTGCGGCAGTGTGACCTCCGGATTTTTCCCCCCGCAGCCGCTGGGTCTGGCGGGCGAGGAACAGGTGGCTGACCTGCGTGATCAGCAGATGTCGTTTGAGGGCCGGATAACACCGCACCTCGAAGTGCGACAAGCCCAGTTCGCTCTTCTCATCTTGCAGGCAGCGCTCGACCGGCCAGCGGCTGAAGGCGACATGCAGCACCACGCTCAACGGCACGCCAGCACCGGCATTGCTCACGAAGTACTTCACCTCGTCGCGATTCAGGACATTGCGGGCGACCACCAACCAGTACGGACCGACCACGCCGCCCGCGCGCGGCAGCCAGCAGGGCGCGCACTTGACCTCCCACACCTGCGGTCCTTTGTCGGTGTCTTTGATGCGATACGCCTGCCACGGTTGTTGCATCAGCGGCTTCGAATAGCGCGTTAACGACCTCACGGGTTTGGCCCCACTGTCGGTCTTCGCCGTCCGTGGATCGTGCAGCCAGACCGCGAAATTCTTCGGCACTTCCAGCACGAACCGCTGCCCGCGCTGTTCCAGTCCCGCCACGAAGGCGGGCTTCTGTGAGTACCATTCGTCCGCCGTGATCCACGAGAAGTGCATCCCCTGCGCGGACGCGCGATCGAGCTGCTCCAAAGCGATCTGGTACTTCGAGCGATACACGACCTCGTCGGGAATCTTCGCCGCGCGGCAACGCTCGCGATCCTCGTGCCAGCCTTTGGGCAAGTACATCTCGCTCTCCACGAACGTGTGGAACTCCCCATCGAAACTGGTCGCAGCCAGATGCACCGTCATCACGCAGTTGTCGATCTTGCCCGTGTTCCCGCAGTACTGTCGACTGACGCCGGAGGTCTCGGTCCCCTTCTTCGGATGACCCGATTCGTCGATCACGCCGATCCACTGCTCGTCGGCATGATCTCGCGCCACCAGTCGATATGTGTGCGCCCGCAACCGCTCCTCATCCCACTCGTCGCTCGCCAGAAACTCCTGCAACGTCCGCGGCTTCATCCCCGCCGCCAACGCCATCGGTTCGACACTCTTCCGCGGCAGCTCGCCGAGCTGCCCCCGCACATACGTCGCCAATTTCCCCCGCGGCTCCGACCGTCCAAAGCAGTCGCCGAATTCATCCAGATACTCGGCCAACTCCGGCCCCAAAGACAACATCTCGTCAGCGGTCATCCATGACCTCCTTCCCCAACACGCCCTCGCACCTTCACGACTCGCGAGTCATAGATTCTCTTGCGATTTATGGATAGTGCGCTGTAGTGTTAGCTGAGGGCGTCCAATCCATGAGAGACCGTTGCAGAGGAACTCTAATCGGCTTGGCTGTGGGCGATGCACTGGGAGCCGCAGTCGAGTTCCGCAGTCCCGGCAGCTTCACACCTGTCACCGGCTACAGAGGCGGTGGGCCACATGGGTTGAACGCCGGGGAGTGGACTGACGACACCAGCATGGCCCTGGCCCTGGCGGACAGCATCGCCAAGGCAGGTTGGGACTTGAGCGACCAAGCCGACCGTTATGTGGAGTGGTGGAAGACCGGCAAGTATTCCGTGAATGGGCGATGTTTCGACATCGGCATCACCACCAGATATGCCTTGGCCAACTACGTCGACAAGAAAGATGCACTCACATCCGGCGACCGATCCGATAGGGCGAGCGGCAACGGTTCGATCATGCGACTGGCTCCCCTGACGATGCGATTCGGCCATCTTTACATCCGCCAACTCGATGAGCTTTCCAGGCTGGCTGAGGAATCCAGCATCCCAACGCACGCCAGCGAACAATGTGTATCGGCGTGCCGGTATCTGGCGACCGTCCTCGCCGCTCTGATTCACGGCGAAGACCGTAACGCGGTTCTCTCTCCGGACTGGAAGCCGTTGCAGCGACTCAACGACATCAAGCCGCTGCATCCCTTGATTCATGAGATTGCTCAGGGGAGTTTTCGCCAGAAGCAACCACCTGCGATCCAGGGATCGGGGTGGGTGGTCAAAAGCCTGGAGGCGTCGTTGTGGGCTTTCCACAATGCCAAATCGTTCGAGGACGCCGTGTTGAAGGCTGTCAATCTGGGCGACGACGCCGATACAACTGGGGCCATCTGCGGACAATTGGCCGGGGCGTATTGGGGCGAGTCTGGCATCTCGGAATCGCTTCGGTCAGGGTTGGCACGAATGGATCTGTTGGAAAAGGCGTTGACGGGGATTCTGAGCGACCAGGGGCCGAAATGAAGATCCTCTTCCTTCACGGCTGGCATTCCGTTCCCGGTGGCGTAAAGCCGACATACCTGAAAGACCACGGCCACGAGGTCATCAACCCGGCTCGGGATGACGACGATTTCGTCGCTGCTCTGGCGACTGCTCAAACAGCATTCGACAAGTATCAGCCCGATGTCGTCGTCGGCTCGTCGAGGGGCGGAGCAGTGGCCCTGAATATCGACTCGAAGGACACGCCGTTGGTGCTGCTGTGCCCGGCTTGGAAACGTTGGGGCACGGTGAAGACGCTGAAGCCCAGGTCGGTGATCCTGCATTCCCGGAAGGATGAGGTGATCCCGTTTGAGGAATCCGAAGAACTGGTCGCCCGCAGCCACCTGCCACCAGAGTCACTCATGGAGGTCGGCAGCGATCATCGACTGGCGGATGAGTCCGCTCTGTCGGTGATGCTGTGGGCGTGCGAACTGCTGGCCTCCCACGAACAACTCCCGTGGCTGGAAGCAGGGTCGCAGAGGCAATCGACCACCTCCGAAGATGCCAGCTACATCTGTGATGCCTGTGGTGAAGAGATCGTGATTCCGCTCGATTTCACGGAAGGCTCCACACAAACGTATGTCGAGGACTGCCCAGTCTGTTGCCGAGCCAATGCGATCCATGTCGAGATGAATGAGGACGGGGACGCCCGAGTCTGGGCCGAACCTGAACAGGACTACGAGTGATCTTCGGCACGTAAATGCTCAAGGAGCATCACACGAAGACATCGTACCGGAGAAGATTTCAATGAGCATGACCCACGAACCCACCCTGAGACTGCCCGGCGAAGGCCGCACCATCTGTGTTGTCGGCGACGTGTATCGCTTTCTGGCGACCGGCGAAGACACGGGTGGCAAGTACGCCATGTGGGAAGCCATTGTGCCTCCGGGCGGCGGGCCACCACCTCACATCCACAGCCGGGAAGAAGAATTGTTGAGCCCGGTTGAAAACGGTGGCGCGGGCCGGGGGAAAATCTGGATGAAAATGGCGGCGCACAGGCGTGCAGTTCAATGAAGCGAGAAGATGGGG
>JAYTFV010000050.1:0-8542 GCA_043734065.1 Planctomycetota bacterium | reverse complement strand
CTGATGACAGGGGCGGGCATCATGTGTTAGAGAGTGTGCATGGAACGGACTCCACCACAGGATCTGACATCAGACGAGCTGCTGGCCCTGGTTCTGCGGATGCAGGAGCGGCTGGAGGTGTTGGAGGTTCGTGATCGGGAGCAGTCACAGCTGATCGAGCGGCAGGCGAAGCGGATTGTGGAGTTGGAGAAGGAGGACCGGCAGCTGCGACAAAAGCTGGGGCAGCGTCCGACGGAGCGGTTGGAAGAAGCGTATTCGTTGCGGGCCGAAGAGCAGCAGCGGGAGGCGGCTCAGCAGAGAGGTGAGACGTTATAAAGAAAAAACAGAAGTCAGCGCGGCGGGGGCGGGTCAGCACGGCTCAGAAGTTGACGTTGGCCACGCGGCACGAGGATATTTGGCCGTGCGAGCATGCGCGAGAGGAATGCCAGCTGCGATATTCGTGGGCGGTGTGGCGGGATATTAATGGTCAGTCGGTGTTGGTGGCATATCAGATTCATGCGGGGCCGGATGGACTGAGAAAACAATGAGACCTGACCTCTTTTCCGCCTCCCGCCTCCCGCCTCCCGCCTCCCTTTTCCCGCCTCCCGCCTCCCGCCTCCCGCCTCCCGCCTCCCTTTTCCACCTCCTCCCCGATGAGTTAAGGAGCAATCTCTTTGACGGTCTCTTTCTTGGGACGACCAGTCCCAGCTGTGTATACCCGCTTGGTGGGCTCGGGCTGGTCGTTTACCATGCCTGCTACGCCGTGGTGGCTCTCCGCATTCTTCACGACATCGAACTCATGATCTCCTGCACTCCGTCTTCCATCGAATGCATCCTCGAAAAGTCTGTCGCCGGGGAGCGTCTCACCCCCGCCGAAGGGCTCGATCTGCTGCAATCACACGACCTGACGGCCATCGGGGCCGCCGCCGATGCAGTGACGAAACGGCTGCACCCGGGGCCGGTGCGGACGTACAACATTGATCGGAACATCAACTACTCGAACGTCTGCGCGGCGGTGTGCGACTTCTGTGCGTTCTATCGTCCAGTTGATCATGTCGAAGCGTACGTGCTGCCGCTGGAGACGCTGTACGAGAAGATCGAAGAGACCGTCGCCCTGGGTGGGGATCAGATTCTGATGCAGGGCGGGCTGCATCCGAAGCTCCCGCTGGAGTGGTACGAAGACACGCTCCGCGCCCTCAAGGCCAAGTTCCCGCAGGTGAACATCCACGGGTTCAGCCCGCCGGAGATCTACCACTTTTCCAAGATGACCAAGCTCCCGCTGGAGACGGTGCTGGAGCGGCTCAAGGCGGCGGGACTCGGCAGCCTGCCCGGCGGCGGCGGCGAGATCCTCGTCGACCGGGTTCGCAAGCTCATCACGCGCGGCAAGGTGCTGACCGAGGGCTGGCTCGATGTGAATCGGGTCTGGCACAAGATGGGTGGCGTCAGTTCTTGCACCATGATGTTCGGGCACGTCGAGACTCTCGAAGAGCGGATTGAGCACCTCGACCGGCTCAGGCAGTTGCAAGATGAGACGCACGGGTTCACGGCGTTCATCTGCTGGACGCACCAGTCGCCGAAGGTCGCTCCGTGGTTTGGGAAGGACGCCGCAGAGGGCCGCCAGGGCGGCGTCGATATGTCGAACCTGCCCGAGGTCGGGGCGTTCGAGTACCTCAAGACGCAGGCCATCGCGCGGCTCTACCTCGACAACATCCCGAACATTCAATCGTCGTGGGTCACTCAAGGCGAGAAGATCGGGCAAATGGCCCTGATGTTCGGGGCCAACGACATGGGCAGCCTGATGATCGAAGAAAACGTCGTGGCCCAGGCCGGAACGGTGTTTCATCTGACCCTCGACACGATCAAGCGGTGCATCACCGACGCGGGGTACGAGCCGAGACAGCGGAACGTGCGGTATGAGTTGCTTGGGTAGTCGACGACCCGAGGCGTCAGTGGGGGTGAGCCGCCGAACCGGACCGACGCCAAGCGGTCTGGACGCTGGTTTAGCAAGGCGTTTGCTTCTACACTTCCGCAGTTGAGGTTCAGTTGCTCGACCTCCGCGGTCTTTGGGGTTTGACGTGAGCACTCTCGAGATGGCGGTTCAGGCCTGTGCCTGGGCACGCTGGCGTTTCACGAACCAAGTAGGAGAGAATTGATGAAGAAGTTGTTCGCTGTGTTGGCGGTGTTGACCGCTTGCGTTTCGGTTCAGGCCGAAGAGACGAAGGCTTTGGCAGTCGGTGAATCGGTGGCTCCGTTCAACGTGGTCGACGTGACCGGGCCCGCTGCGGGTGAGAAGCTGTGCTACCGCTGCCGGTATGGTGCCAAGCCGGTCGTCAGCGTGTTCGCCCGCAAGATGACTCCGGAAGTGGCTGCACTGACCAAGGGAATTGACGGCCTGGTGGGAGCCAACGAAGCCAAGAAGATGTCGGCTTTCGTGGTCCTGATGACGGACAAGCCGGAAGACTCCGCCACCGCTCTGAAGACCGTGGCCAAAGAGCAGGAGATCAAGCACACCCCGCTCACCACGTTCGATGGTGTCGCAGGTCCGGAAGACTACAAGATTGCCAAGGACTCGGAAGTCACCGTCATGATGTGGGTCGGCGGCAAGGTCGCCGTCAACAAGAGCTTTAAGGCCGGTGAACTGAATGCCGCAGCGATCGAAGCGTCGCTGAAGGACACCGCCAAGATTCTGAACTAGTTCTCGGTCAATGGCAGGCGGGTACACTACCGGCCTGGCAGTTGTACGAACAAAAAGCCCGAGGGATCACTCCCCCGGGCTTTTTTTTGTGAGGAGTGGCTCAGTCGGGACGGCGTTTCCCTCCGAAATCTGGAAATTTGGCGATAGAGACTCCCACCCAAGTTGAGATTCGTAGACTACCTCTTAGTCGACGTTGATGTGTGAGGAATTGACGATTTCCCGGACTTTACCGACTGTGGGGTTTGAATAGCTTGCGCAAGCTCCGTAAAATGTATTCAACAAGTGAAACGTTCCTACCGATACACGTGTGACGGCGATTCCTTTCCGGAGTCCCCGAAGCACAAGTGCCTCGCGGGTCCGGTCGCAGGTTTCGGCAGTCGGTCAGGCGATACAAATCGCAGGTTGATCTACGGCCGGGGAAGGATTCAGCCTCATTGAAGGGAAGTTGCAAAACATGGTTCAACCACACAACTGCCAGACACGCCAAGCGGGTCGCTGGGTTAAAGGGGGGGCGATTTGCCTGTTGCTCGCGACCGCGTCAGCGTGGGCAGTCGATGCACAGATGTCTAGTGTCGGCCTGCGCGGTCTGCTTCCCGCTACTTCCCCGTCCGGTCTGGAATCTAAAGACTTCGAGTTGCTCAATGGCAACTGGACCGAATGGGGGAATTCAACCAACGCCCTGGTGGAGCAGCTGTACTCGGACGATGCTCTGGATATCGCAGGCCAGCGAGCGTTGCTGGCTCAGTTGAAGTCCAAAGTGGGGGTCATGGAGACCGCGCTCAAGGACAGTGCATATACCCAGTTGCATGGACCCCTGGCGGATCTGCATGGTCGGCTGGCTCGTCGTGTGGAGTTCGGAACCGCTGTCCTTGATATTTTGGAGGCGGACCCGGCTGTGGCTCACAAGGCCAGTCTGAATGGCAAATTCGCGGAACTGAAGTCGGCGATCTCGAATGTCCGATCGGACTTGTCCTCGTTCCAAGGGGGCGACCGGTGGGTTCCGTATCTGGAACTCGATGCGCTTTCCAATGCGGCCAACGCAGCAGACAATTCTCCCTCCACGGTGGAGTTGCTGGCCAAGGTGACGGGGAAGCTGAGCCCTGTGCCCGAATGGAACGAGGCTCAGAAGCAGTTCATGTCCCGGCCGTCGCTGGCGCGCCTCAACGTGGCGGTGAGTGCCACCTCGCGGGCGATCACCGCTCCCCAGGACGCTGACCCCTTGGCCAAGGTGCGTGAACTGGCCGGTCAATTTTTGACTGCGCTGGACGAGTACGAGGACCAGGGCTCGACGACCGCAGCTTCGCAGGCTCGCATGGCCTTCAACTCCCTGAAGGACGTCGCTCCCGATCAGGGGGCCAAGCTGGCGGATCTGATGCGGATGTACTACTTCAACTACAACCTGCGGGTGGTGGCCTCCGAAGGTCTGCTGCAGCGGGTGATGGGTGACAGCCGCAACGAATCCTCGTGGATCAATCAATCTGTCATGGGAGCCCGGATCAATGGCTCGCAGTGTACTAACTCGTCGGTCATCGTGGATTTGCGTCCCAGTGGCGACCGGGCGTACATCTTCCTGACTGTGAACGGCACGGTCCGGTCCAATACGACCGGGACCACGGACCAGGCCACTGTGTTTGCCAACGGGTATCACACCTTCCATGGGGAGAAGGGAATCTTCTTGGATGGGCACTCCTACTCCTCGACCCCTGTGTCTGTCAGCGTCAGTGCGAATAACCAGATTTACAGTGCCCGGACTAACTTCAGCGGGATCCCGATCCTGGGACGTTTTGCCGATAACAAGGCCCTGGGGATCGCCCGGGGCAAGCAGGGCGAGGCCAATAGCTACACGGCCAATCAAATCCGTGACGAATTCGGCCCCCGCCTCGACAGCGAGGCCCAATCGAAGTTCGACAAGGCCAACCTCGAACTCGAAACCCGCGTCTGGGGTCCGCTCCGCGAGCAGGGGATGTATCCCGACGCGATGCAGTGGAGCAGTACCGACAGTGATGCCACGATCCGCACCCGTCTGATGGATGTCGATGAGCTCGGCGGCGCGTCTCCGGCTCCGAACATCTCCCTGCCGACAGGCGGCCTCCTCATCCAGACTCATGAAAGCGTCATGAGCAACTTCGCGGACCGCTTTGAATTCGCGGGCAAGACGTTGAAGGAATCGGAGGTCCGCCAGATCCTCCGCGAACGCCTCAAAAAGCTGCTCGGCAAGGATGTCAAGATCGCCGAACCCGTCGTGCCCGCCGGGGAACAACCCCAGGACAACACGCTGGTCTTCTCCGCCAGCGACCCGATTCGCTTCCAGATCGAGGGTGGACAGGTGAAGTTCATCATGCGGGCCGGGTTGATCCCGCAGAACGGTGAAGAAATTCCACCGCAGATCATCACCGTGCCGATGACGTTCCGCGTGGCGGGTGACAAGATTCTGATGCAACGTGGCTATGTCGGGGTCAAGCCGATCGACAAGGTCGACAACCCGTCACTCCAGATGACCCGCGCCCGCATCATGATCCAGAACATCCAGCGGGCGATCCCGGAGTCCAAGACCATGGATGCCAAGATCGATCGCGAGATCGATGGCAAAATGGTCCACCTGATGATCATCGGCATCGATGCCCGCGACGGCTGGGTTTCGATCCAGGCTCGCTAGAGAAGTGGTCAATGGTCAGTGGTCAGGCATTGCGTGATGAGTGGGGTGTCCACACTCTCTCCCGTCAGTTTCCTGTTCTGACTGAAGACTGAAGACTGAAGACTGAAGACTGAAGACTGAAGACTCCGCCTCTAACGGATCGACCACTTGCGTCGATCTGACCCACCTTGCCCGTGGAATCGTGGACACTCTCTGTCCCGGTTCCACGGGTTTTTCTTTTCAGGGGGTGTGTAGCGATCATGCCTCTCTCACCACGAATGGTCGAGAGATGCGTGAGGCGGATTGAACACCCCGTGCCTCTCCCCACACGCAAGGGTGGTATGCTGACTCATCAGTGCGATGCCAGGAGCCGTCGCCGCCAGTGGGCGCGGACCAACCCGCCAGGAGATGAGTCGTGAGAATTGTGATGATCGGCACGGGCTATGTGGGCCTCGTCACCGGAACCTGTTTCGCAGACAGTGGCAACGAAGTCGTCTGCGTCGATATCGACCAGAAGAAGGTCGAACGCCTCAAGAAGGGGGACATCCCGATCTACGAACCGGGGCTGACCGAGATGGTCACCCGCAACTCCGCTCAGGGCCGCCTGAAGTTCACGACCAATGTGGCCGAGTGCGTCCCGACCGCCAACTGCGTGTTCCTAGCCGTCGGCACGCCACAAGGCGATGATGGCTCGGCCGACCTGAAATACCTATTCGGAGCCGTGGATGCGATCGCTCCGCACCTGTCCAAAGATGTCGTCGTGGTCGTCAAGAGTACGGTCCCGGTGGGCACCAACCGCAAGATCGCCCAGCGCCTGAAAGAACTCCTCGGGCACGAGGTCGATGTCGCCTCCAACCCGGAATTCCTCAAGGAAGGCTGCGCGATCGACGACTTCACCAAGCCCGACCGCGTCGTTGTCGGCTCCGATCGCCCGCAGCCGGCTGATGTTCTCCAGGAACTCTACAAGCCGTTCCTCCGCACCGAGAAGCCGTTTCTGGCGATGGGCCTGGAGAGTTCCGAGATGACCAAGTACGTCGCCAACTGCATGCTAGCCACGAAGATCAGCTTCATCAACGAGATGGCCAACCTGTGCGAGCGGGTCGGGGCCGACATCAACGATGTGCGTCGCGGCATCGGCCATGACCAGCGGATCGGCTTCGCCTTCCTGTTTCCCGGCGTGGGCTACGGCGGCTCATGCTTCCCGAAAGACGTGCGTGCCCTGTTCAGCATGGCCCGCGAGAAGGACATGAAGCTGCACATGCTGGAAGCCGTCGACAAGGTCAACAACAAGCAGAAGGACGTTCTGTTCTCCAAGATCAGCGAGCACTTCAAGCACAAGTTGGAAGGCCGCAAGGTGGCCCTCTGGGGCTTGGCCTTCAAGCCCAAGACGGATGACATCCGCGAGGCCCCGTCGCTGATCCTGATCGATCAGCTGCTCAAGGCCGGGGCGAAGGTCCATGTCAACGACCCGGTCGCCATCGAGAATGTCAAAGAGATATTCGGAGACAAGCTGACGTACCATGAGCATCACTACGATGCCCTGGCTGGGGCCGATTGCTTGGCGATTGTCACGGAATGGAATGAGTACCGTGTGCCCGACTTCGACTACATGCTGCACAAGATGAAGTCGCCGGTGATCTTCGACGGCCGCAATCTCTATAACCCCGCGAAGATGACCAAGGCCGGGTTTACCTACTCCGGCATCGGCTTGCTCGTGCCGAAGTCGTAGAATGGAATTCGTTCCGTTCGGTCCAATTCCTGCCCCCTCTCCCCCTCGAAGAGGGGCTGGGGGGGGCTTGGTGAAACGGTCGAACACTGGGGGGAGTGGGGGTGCGGAGCAGCGGGGCCTCTGTTGCGCCACTGGCGAGCCGGGCGGCGTCAGCCCCTGGACTCTTCGCGTTTAAGCGATGGAACTCCTCGAACTCGAACGCCGCGAGACTGCGAGAGGGCGACACCGAAATCGTGCGTCGTTCGGTCCGGGGGCTGACTGGCGTGTTGATTTTTTTGGCATGGTTTTTCTTGTGGCCCGGGGGTTCCCCTTCCCCGATGTGCGACGGGGTCTGGAGGGGCCGAGCGGCGAGGGGGCGGGGCGAGTCGGGATCCGGGAGTGGCGGGGATCCGGGTCGGTGGTTTGGGGCCGGGGCGGGCTTGGATCAGGGTCAGCAGGGTGCGAAGCTTGAACGCGCTCATCAGCCAGGCCCATTCGATGCGGACCTTCTTCAAGCCGCGCAGCAGGAATTGTTGGGCGTCACGCGGGCCTCGGGATCGGTCAACGGGATGTACTTCGGGACCGTTTCGCCCGCCTCTTTCACACGCTCGACCTCGGCCATCGCCGCGTCCAGAGCGTTCATCTGCCGCTGGATTCTCGCGAGCTGTTTCGCGATCGTGGCCGGATCGAGTTGGTCCCCATTCGCCTGCCCGACGAGCCGCTCCTCGTCATCTTCGGCAGCGTCCTGGGCTTCGGCCTTGGCCTTGAGCTGCGAGAACTTCGCCGCCAGTTCCTCCCGCGCCGCCTGCAGATCCTCGACCTTCCGCGTCCCGCTCCGACGACTGTTCGCCCGCATTCGCGTCTCATCGAACGCGAGCTGCGTCAACGTCACATGCCCCAGTTCTCGAGCCAGCAAACCGATCTGCACGAACAGGTTCTTCAGCTCCTCGGGATGCTTCTTCCGGAACTCGCTGAGTGTCGTGTGGTCGATCGTCCGCCCCTCGGCCAACCACCGAAAATCGAGCCGCACCGAAAGCGCCTCTTCCAGCGCCCGACTCGACCGAATCCGTGTCAGCAACCCACAAAGTGTAACGCTCGCGAGCACCCGCGGATGGATCGGCGGCTGCCCTAGCATCAGGTCATACCCCGCCTCCCAAGGCGTCCCATCGATCCGCGACAGGATCTCCTCCAACATCCGCACCGGATGCTCCGCCTCTAAAACTTCGTCCAGCCGCGTCGCAAACAACACCACCTGCCCCCGCGCCTGCAGCGGCTTCACCCAATATTCCACGCTCACCTCCAAAGCCAAAATCCCAGCCTCCCCAGCCGCGCAGAATGGGGTAACGGGGGGAGCGAGGTCGCACCGATTGGACCGCTTCGGTCCTACCAGTGTGCCAGAGGCACCGGAGGTCGGCTGGGTTGCGGCTCTGGTCCTGATCGAATTGTTCCAATGGCTCGGCATGACCAAAGACATCGGTCGCTCGCATGTCCTCTCGTAGATGCGTAGACTGGCCCCCTCTCGCCA
>JAYTFV010000049.1:0-7710 GCA_043734065.1 Planctomycetota bacterium | reverse complement strand
CCGACCACGAAGGTCTGGCCCCGGTTTTTTTGTTGCGCCCGGTTGTTTGTTGTGCCGAGATCAGAATCGGTGCGTCACGCTCATCGGTGCCGGAATCGCCCCACGACCACGCAGGAATCAGAACCACGGAACACCCAGCGCGGCACATCCGCAACCGAAGCGGATGTAGTCAGCCATCAGCCATGTCTAATGGCTTCCGATTGAGTTGTGGTCCCGAGACTGGGCTGGGGCTTCCCATGCACGTTGTGTTTCATGATGTTGTGGCGTAGTCCTTGTCCTTCACTGATCCAGACCGGACAGGCAGCAGGGGTGCAACATTCGGAGAGACCAGAGGATGTAGCGTTTTGCCGTGCGAACTGCCTCCTGTCCCTGAAAAAAGTCAACAACGAATCTTCCCGATCGACCGCAACTCATGCACAGCAAGGGATTTCTGTGGCAGACCGAACTTGAATCGCTCCCGCGAATTTCTCGCAAACTCAGTGGAAACCCAAAGAAACTTCGACTACATTACCCGGCTTCCCCCCGGACTGGGGACCGAGTCTGTAATGGAACACAGCCATGCCGATGCCTGGAAAAACACACAAGGGTCTTGCCAAGCGGTTCAAAGTGACCGCCAACGGCAAGGTCAAACACCGCAAGGCCAATCGTGGCCACTTGATGGGCAAGAAGAGCGGCAACCGCAAGCGTCGCCTGCGTCAGGACGGCGTGCGGACCGGCTTCAACGCCGTCTACATCATCGCGGCCCTGCGTCCGTCGAGTTAGTGTCATAGCCACGTTCGCCAGAACGTGGGGAAACTCACACAGCCGGTTGGTTCTCACACATTTCACGAGCATTATCGCTCATCGGTCAGTGACGGAAGGTCGTCCCACATGCGTATCTCCTACGGCAAAGCGACTCGCAAGAAGAAGAAGCGAATCTTCAAGGAAGCCCGCGGCATGCGGGGCGGTCGCAGCAAGCTGTGGCGATCGGTCCAGGAACTGGTCCGCCGCAATCGCTGCTACGCCTTTCGCGACCGCCGCGTGCGTAAGCGGGACTTCCGCCAACTGTGGATTACGCGGTTGACCGCGGCCACTCGCATGCGGGGTCTGCGGTACTCACTGTTCATCCACGGCCTGGAACTCGCCAACATCACGCTGAATCGCAAGGTACTCAGCGAGATGGCGATTCACAGCCCGGAGGTCTTCGACGAGATCTGCGCCGCCGTTAAGACCGCCCTGGGCGACAAGTACCAGCCCGCTGTGGCTGTCTGATTGCTGCTCGCACAGTGCGGTCAATGGCCACCCCTGAATATCCAAACGCCCGGAGCCGGAAGGCTGCGGGCGTTTTTCTTCTACTCCGCGCGGGTCGGCAAGAGACGTACGACGGACTTCCGAGTCCGTCGCGCCCCGAGGGTTTTCACACGGACGGACGAGGATGTCCGTCCTACGAAACGTCTCCTTTCTCTCCGCGCGACGTATCGCTGGCAGCAGGACTTCATTTTGGCGGACCCGCCCGCGTTACGAGACGGTCGCAGTTCGCAGGCGCTCCCGGATCGCCGCAGCCACCACGGCGGTGGGATCGGGGGACGCATAGGTCCATTCCGCGAGAGAGCCGTCAAACGGACGGGCGATTCCGGCGTTCTCGAAGGCGCGGTGCATTTGGCCCAGTCGCCGTGCGGGTCGGAGTTCGGCCAGATAGGCGATGTACAGGGGCTTTTCGGTGGCTGCGGCCTCCGAGATCATCGAGACCGAATCGCACGTGACCACCAGGTGCGAACAGAGTGCGAGCGCCTCGCAGTAGGGATTGGGACTCACGAAATCCCAGACGTACTGGTCGCGGCCGAACTCCTGTTGCAGTCGGGCCACCCATTGAGGATCAGAGCGGCGAGATGGGAGAATCGCCAGGCGTTTTCCGGCTCGCGCCAGACTCCGGAGCTGATCGCTGAACTGCTGATAATCACTCTGCGAGAAGGCATACAGCCGCGTCGGACCACCGATCAGGACGGTGACAAAGCCCGGTCCCAGGCGTTCCAAACCATGCACGGGGCCACGCGCCCGAGCCTCCGCGAGCCGGGCGGGAGAGATATGGTGGACCGCCCCGAACGTGGGGATCACATTCGGTCCTCGCAGATCGTCATGCTCGGGCACACACACGAGATCGAAGCAGGTGGGCGAGACCTTGGCGTCCTGGATATGGACGGTGAAGACGCGCTCCTTCAGTCGCCGTTTCCAGGTCAAAGACGCCACCGCCCCCTGCCTCCCGCACGAAATGACCAGTCGCGGCTCCCCCGTAAACTGGGCGGAATCGACGAAGACCTGTGGTCTCCACGGGATGAAACGCGGCGAGAACCAGCGCCAGGGATACCTCAGTACCGTATTGTGTAGTTCCAGCGGCCCTCCCAACGCGACGGCCACGCCCCGAATTTGGTTGACCATCCCCGCAGCCCCTTCCGAAGCCCCCCAGCAGGTGGGCCACGGGGCGACAGTGGTCGCCTGCTGTTCGATCTCCACGGCCACAATCGCTCCTTCGTCCAGTGTTCTTGTAGTTGCATTCGCCAGAATGCGGGCTCCCCGCGATACGGCTCCCCGCGTTCTGGCGAACGCAGCTACCACTCGCCGGGGAGTGTACTAGACGCCCGAATGGAGGAGATAGCCCGGCCAGTGCATGTGACGCCGCTGGCTCAGTCGTCGCCACTCGGGCTGCGGCGCTGTTCCTTTTTCGCCGAGCCGATCTTCTTGTCCTTCAGGCGGCGGGCCTTCGCCGCCCGCGATGGCTTCGACTTCTTGCGCGCCTTGGGAATCACCAGGGAGCCCAAGACCAGCGCCCGCAGCTTCTCCAGGCAGTCCTCTTTGTTCCGGGGTTGATCGCGATACCGCTGCGAAATCACCAGCAGATCGCCATCAACGGTCAGCTTCGGTTCCAGCCGACTGAGGACGCGAAACCGCAACTCCTCCGGGATGGATGGTGACTCCGCCGGACGCCAGCGGAGTTGGGCCTTGGAGCTGACCTTATTGACATTCTGCCCCCCCGGACCGGAGCTGCGCGCGAAGGCGAACTCGAGTTCGGAGAGGGGGATGCGAAACCGGGAGTTGATCTCCAGCCAATCGGGGGCACTGGACATGATGCGGACACACGCGACGCGGGAATCAGTGGAAGTGGAGTTGAGACATCCCGATGGCTCCCGGGGTTCGGTCACCTCGGTCGCCCAGTCTAGCTGACGGCGGGCCATCTCCCAGCCTGAGTGGCGTTCTCGGGCCCCAAGAGTGTGCCTTCCGCTTGGGTACGTAAAGAAACCTGTGGACATGGCCAATACTCCAGAGATAGACTCACTGGGAGTTCGACGAAGGGGTGCTTCGCGAGAAGAACACGCCGACTGGTTCTGCCGTGTGACAGAACGCGATGCAGCTTGTACACGAGATTTGAATTGGAGGCAGACCATGCGACAAGGCTTTGCCGTCGGAGCTTGCGGGCTGATGTTGTCGATGTGTCTGTTTGGAATGTGGAGCGGTCGCTCCCTGGATGCTTCGCGTCAGCCGCATTCTTCGCTGACTCCGGAGAGATCTTTGCTAGCGGCCAGTCAGCAATTCGAACACCAACGCTTTCGTGCCGATGAACTGCGCCGCCGACCGCAACAGCCTGTGAGAGTCTTTCCGGAGGTCAAGGGGAAATATCCGGTCGTGTATCAGGGTGAGGGTGATCTTCCGGCCGAGGATACTGCTGAATACTTGCCATACTTCGAACGCAACCTGCCCTACATCGATCTTGGAAGGGACTATCGGGCCGATTATGACGAGATCATTTCACGGAACAATGCGTTATTACCAGGAGATGCCGAGCGCGTGGCGAAGGCGTCATGGATGCCAGCGACGGTGTGCCGGAGTGTCGAACCCGTGCTGCCTGACGGGCGCGGCCCGTTCTCTGCGGCTCGTTGGGCGCACGAATTGACAATCGATTGGTTTATTTCCCAGGCCGGTTTCGGCTCGGCGCGAATGGGGCTGGAGGACAACGAACGCGGCATTACGATGGCTAACGGATGGATCGATCGTGTCGAACTGGTCAGCTTGCTCTTGCATGACGATCCGTGCGTCTATGTCCTGGATGAGGTCGCCACGCCGAAACTGGCACGGGGCGCTCATCGCCGACCGCTCGACGAGTTTGAACTTCGCGGCCTGGATGCCGTGCGTCAGGGTGCCGAACTCGTATGGACCAAAGAAGCTCCGACACGCATGTTCGGGGCGATCCGCGCCGATGCTGGTTGCCTCAATTGCCATTCCGGTGCTCGCGAAAACGAACTGCTGGGGGCGTTCACATATTACCTCGATCTGCCGGTGGACCAGATGCAATCTCATCGACCTCGACCTCATGAGGGACAGGGCGGACAGGGAATGTTCTAGTGGCCCGCCATGCGGCTGACTCCAAGCACTGAGGCATTCGTCCTTTGGGATGTGGCTTGAAACTCGCCCTCCAGGCTCCCGAATGGCCCCAGCCATTGCGGTCACAACACCTTTCGCCAATCGACTCGTGGTGTACCCCATCACTGATTCGTCTCAGAATGATTCCCTCAATGTCCCAAGCGTTCACCATCTCCCGATTTTCGATCGTCACCGTGTTCATTCTGATCGGAGTGATGCCTCGGTGGGGCATCGCGCGGGGAGAGGACGGGGCGGTCACGTTCGACTTTTGTCAGCCGGGCGTGGCCGAGAAGTGGACCGGCACTCATGATGTGAAGCTCTTCTCAACGCCACAGGGGCTGCGGGTGGGCATTACCGGGGCGGACCCGTACCTGACTGGGCCGCTGTTCCAGGCGCCGCCTGCGGGACGAGTCATCGTCCGCATCCGCTTGAACTCCGACAGCGGCGGTGGCGGCCAGCTGTTCTTCTATACCACCGATGGTCCGATCGAAGAACACTCGGTGAAGTTCTCCGCTCCGGCGGGGGTGCTGACTGAGGTGTTCGTGCCACTGCCAAAGGTCGGGCCAAATATCCGGTTCCGCCTCGACCCGCCAGGGACTTCGGGCGAGTGCGTCATCGAGTCGATCGATGTGTTGTCGGGCGTCGACGCCGAATGGCCCGCATGGGAGCGGATTCCCCGCCCGATTGGAGAGGATGTCGCTGTACTCAGTGGCGGCATCCTGGAGCTGCGGTTCTCGAAATCGAAGTACGGCGTGTTTGAAATCCTCGTCGATGGCCGCCCGATGGGGACGAGTGGTGTCCTGCCGCAGGTGGCAGTCGAGCAGGCCGGGAAGGTCGTCTGGCTGGGTCTGGAGAACGACCGGATTGAGTTAGTCGGGGAACACACGGTGCGCGCGACTGCCTCGGCGAAGCTGCCGGGCGGCGGCGTGCTGACACTACGGCAACAGTTCATCCGGTCGCTGGACGGACTGATCGAAGTCGAAGCCACGCTAACGACTTCCGAGTCGTGCCGTCTGGTCTATGCCCCGCTGCTACTCGTCTTTCCGGGGGACGGAGCCTTCGGCGACCAGAAGGGACAGGCTCTGTTCCCCGGCGTCGAGTACCTCGAAAACGAACCGAGCAGTTCGGACGCCGACGTTGATGTGGCGAGGGCTCTGCGCCGAGTGCCCGCCGCGCACAAGATCACGTTCCCGCTGATGGCGGTACAGGCGGATGGGCGGTATCTGGGGGTGATCTGGGAACCGCTGGACAATGTCGCAGCGCTGTTCGACTCCCCGGATCGGCGTTTTGGAACGAAGTCGCACGCCCTGGGGCTGATCGCTCCGGGGGCCAGAGATGGACGACGGGAAGATGGCCAGGAGTTGCCGCGTCTGGCCACGTTCATCGAACCGAATCAGGCGATTCATCTCAATGCCCGACTGATCGCCGGGCAGGGAGAATCGGTCATTCCGGCCGTGCAGGAATACGTCCAGTTCAAACACCTGCCAGGCCAACCGCCGACCATTCCCACAATTCAATTAGCGGCTTTGCTGAGTGCGGGCTGGCTCGATTCCCCTCTGCGAGACGGAACGAAGTTTCGCCATGCCGTCGCCGGGGATGCGTTCAAAGGGCAACCGGCGGCTGATGCCATTTGGATGATGCAGCAACTGGCGGACTTCCTCGACAGTCCAAAACAGAGGTATGCCAATCTGGCGATTCGATTGCGGGAAGCCGCCAAGGAATCCTTGGCCGCTCTCCCACCTGGACAGCTGCACCACGCTGCTGTCGGACACATCCACTATCCGAACGCAACACTGCTGCTCGGCGATCCGGTGGAGGGGATGAAGCAGGCTCGTGAGATCGCCATTGGTCAACTGGCGCTCCTCGGCCCGGAGGGGAAGCTGGAGTATGTCCGCGATCCGAACCGCCCCGACTTTGCCAGAACACATTGGTCGAAGGAGGCGAACGGACTGGCCGCTCCGGTCGTCGCACGGGCGCTCGAAGAGGCCGCGTTCTCCGGAGATCGAGCCCTGATCGATCAGGCGATCGCTCAGTTGCGGAAGCTCGACAAGTACAAGAACACGGTGCCGCGCGGCGCGCAGACGTGGGAGATTCCGCTGCACACGCCGGACATCCTGGCGTCGGCGTATCTGGTCAAGGCATACGTCCTGGGGTATGAGCTGACCGGCGATCCGAAGTTCCTGGAGCAGGCGGAGTACTGGGCCTGGACCGGGGTGCCGTTTGTCTATCTTGAGCCTCAGTTCCAGGGTGATGTCGACTACTACGCCACGATTCCGGTGCTGGGGGCGACGCATTGGAACAGCGTGCTGTGGATCGGCCTGCCCGTGCAGTGGTGCGGACTGGTGTATGCCGATGCGCTGCAACGGCTCGATCGGTGTGTCATGTCGGGACCGTGGGGTGAAATCGCTGACGGAATCGTGGTGTCCGGGATTCAACAGACCTACCCCAATGGACCGCACGAGGGGCTGCTCCCCGATTCATTCAATCTGTTGGCGCAGTCTCGCAATCCGGCTGACATCAACCCCGGCACGTTGCAGGTTCCGGCCATGCGGTTGTTCGGTGGTGGAGAGTGCTATGACATGCGAAAGGTCGTGGAGTCTGGCTGGACGATTCACGCTCCGGCGGAGATTCGTTTGTTCGAGACATCCGCAACGCGGGCCAACTTTCATGTGGATGCTTGGTCATCTGAACCGTATTCGATCCTGGTGCATGGGTTGAAGACGCGGCCTCGGTTGGAGTTGCGTTCTTTGGAATACCAAGAGGAGGAGGAGGCAAAACCGCTTGAAGAACGTTTCGTATTCGCCACCGGGACGCTGATCCTCAAACTCTCTGGCCCCGTGGAAGTGACCCTCGACACCTCCGAACCCGTGACGGCCCCGTGATGACTGACCCGACTCCTTCACTGAAGTGGCTGCGGCGCAGCTTGGCCACGTTCGTCGGCCTGCTGGCGGTGACGCTGGTCTGTGGGCTGCTGTGGGGGGTGTTGTCGTCGTTGGGGGATACCGTCGGGGGCCGCGTGTTTCGCGGGGCGACGATGGGCTTGGCGATACTCGACGGGGTGAGCGGAATCGTGTTGCTGATCGCTACGGCGTGGGGAGTGACGCGCTGGATGGAGCGGACGGAATCTCACTGAGGTGACGGCAAGAAAGCCCAGGGGTTGCAACCCCTGGGCTTCCCGCGTTACATACGAAATGGCTCGACTGCCTTGTCAACGCTTAATTAGAATCTTACTCTGTCACATCCACGCGCCGTGCGCGCATGTTTCATGTGGCCATGTGCAGTCCGTGGTAGTGGAGGCGGACGATGGCTCCGAGGAGG
>JAYTFV010000048.1:0-15305 GCA_043734065.1 Planctomycetota bacterium | reverse complement strand
GTCGACCAGAACCCGAAGGCCCGGGAGGTCAGTGCGGGGATTCTGCACCAGATCTATCTGCTCGCCGAAAAGCTGAAGTCCCCCATGTTTTACTGGGGCACGTTTGCCCTGATGGTCACGGGGGCTGTGAGCTATGTCCTGCAACTGGTCATTGGGAAGCTGTGCGTGCTGGCCAAGATGAGCATCAGTATTACGGAGATCTTGTCGGATGCGCTGGGTCTGGCGATCAGCCTGGTGGGCCTGGTGCTGACCACGCAGGCGGCCGCCCAGAACTCGACGTTCACGCAGAGCCCGGCCTCGGTGCTGTCGGCGACCGCAGTGGGGGCGGTCCTGGGCTTCCTGTTCTTCCGCTGGGGGACAGCTCAGGAACTGTCCGCAGCGGATGGTCGGAAGATTCAGCCGAAGCCAGCACCGGTCAAGCCGAAGGCATGAAGGGGCAAGTCCCCATGATCCGGGTTGGAGTCCAGCCTTTAGGCTGCATTGGGACGCACAAGGCAGCCTAGAGCATTTCCAGAATTGGTGTTCACCAAACGAGCCGATGGAAGGACGATTTTGGAACACTAATCTTCGCTAATCAACACTGATCCAAATCGGGATTAGCGTCGATCAGTGGAGATTAGTGTTCCAGATTTTTGCGGTGAACACGATTTCTGTAACAGCCTAAAGGCTGGACTCTCACGGAAGAGAGTCGACGGGTCACTCCGGGCTGCGTACACTCGTTGTGTGGTCAGTTGGGCAGTCTGCTCCGTGGGATAGGCTTCCAGCCTGTCGGAACTGCCAGACAGCATGACAGGCTGGAAGTCGATCCCACGCACCGCCCGCACCACTGCCTTCCCCGGACATCGCCCGTGACTTCTCGCCCTCCCCCACGTCCCGCGTATTCTTCCGGGGGAGAGGGGCGATCGACGCCCAAGTTTCCGCTGTCGCCGGAATTTACGATGCAGCGGTCGCTGACTCAGACCGGTCCGCTGGCGACGGTGATCGCCAAGTCTTCGACCGGGGCCGCCACGCTGTTTCGCCGCCGTCTGGCCGACATTCCCGCTCAAGCCAAACACGGCGATCTGGTGGCCATTGCCACGGAGGGCGAAGGCATCTGGGCGCACGGAGTGGTCAATCCGCGAGCAGAAGCGACCGTCCGGATTCTGACCCGCGATGGGGTACCTCCGGGTGAGCAATGGTGGCGCTGGCAGGTTCGCCGCGCGGTCGAGCTGCGGCGGATGCTCGGCCTGGATGCGGTGACGAATGCCTACCGCGTGATTCATGCCGAGGGGGACGGCATTCCCGGTCTGGTCGCCGATCGGTACGGCGACCTGATCGCCATTGAGGCGTTTACACTGGCGATGTTCCAGCGGTCGGAGGCCCTGGCTCATCTGCTTTGCGAAGAGCTCGGCGTGTCGAAGTGGGTCGTTCACCCCGGCCCACGAACCTACGAACAAGAGGGGTTCGACGCCAAGCCGTTCGCCGCTGAAGGAGTTCGCGACCGCGTCGTGATCGAGGAACACGGCCTGAAGTTCGAAGTCGACCTCGCCGGAGGCCACAAGACCGGATTCTTCTGCGATCAGCGGGACAATCGTGATCGGCTGGTCCGCTTTTGCGAGGGGAAACGAGTACTCGATCTGTGCTGCTACTCGGGTGGCTTCTCGATCTCGGCCCGCGTGCGCGGGAAGGCCAGCGAAGTGACAGGCGTTGACCTGGACGAGAAGGCGGTCGAGCAGGCCCGCCGGAACTCCCGACTCAACCGCGAGAACATCCGCTTCGCCCATGCGGACGCCTTTCCGTGGGTCCGGGATGCGGTCCGCAATGGCAAGCAATACGATGTCGTCGTCGTCGACCCCCCACGCTTCATCTCCTCGCAAGAAGAGATCGAAGAAGGCCGCAGCCGCTACTTCGACCTCAATCGCCTGGCCATGCAAGTCGTCGCCCCCGGTGGCTTGTACGTCACGTGCAGTTGTAGCGGGCTGCTCTCATCGGAGGACTTCTCGCGGCTGATGATCGGAGCGATTCCGCCGGGCCGGTCGGGGCAGATTCTGTATCGGACGGGGGCGGGGCCGGATCATCCGGTGGCCTCGAACTGTTCGGAGACGGAGTACCTGAAGGCGCTCTGGATGCGGGTGAGTTGAGGGGGAAGCCTAGGGGCTAGAGCCTAGGGCCTAGGGCCAGCAGGGGCGGGCTTCGCCTTCCCATCTGTGGCTGACTGACAACTGACAACTCACAACTCACAACTGAAGACTCCCCCATGACCACTCTCTCTCCCGCGACTCTCGTCCAGCAACTCCAGTGGCGCTACGCCACCAAGCAATTCGACTCGCAGAACAAAATCGCCGCTGAGGTCTGGGCGGCGCTGGAGCAGTCGCTGATCCTGACCCCCTCGTCCTATGGAATGCAGCCGTGGAAGTTCCTCATCCTCAGTCGCGATGCGGCTCTGCGGGAGCGGCTGGTCGCCTGCTCCTGGGGGCAGCGGCAGGTGGCCGACAGCTCGCACTATGTTGTCTTCGCCGTTCGCACGGAGATCACCGCTGCGGATCTGGTGAAATATGCGGACCGGATTGCCGAGGTGCGCCGCGTCGACAAGTCGACGGTCGAGCCGCTGATGAAGATGATCGATGGCGGGATCGTGCAACGGATGAACGCATCCCAGCAACAGGAGTGGGCCAGTCGGCAGGCGTATATCGCCCTCGGGAACTTCATGACCAGCGCGGCACTGCTGGGGGTCGATACCTGCCCGATGGAAGGGATCGACCCGGCCAAGTACGACGAGATTCTGGGCCTCACAGGGAGCGGCTACGCGACCTGTGTCGGGTGTGCGGCGGGGTATCGGGCTGCGACCGACAAGTACGCTCAACTCGCGAAGGTGCGGTACGCCGCGCAGCAAGTCATCGAACACCGGTAGCTGTAGAACGGAATTTATTCCGTTCTGAGTCGCGACATCACTTCAGAGAACGGAATGAATTCCGTTCTACGATGAATTCCGTTCTCCGGAGACATCACTTGGCGTTGATCGGGACCACCGAGGTCGCGGCGTCGGCCCGGGCGGGCGTCCGGGCCAGCATCGGGGCTGGAGCCTGTTCCGTCTGGATCTCCGACCGCACCACGCGATGCGAACGCGGGGCATCAATGCACAGCTTGACGCGGTTTCCTTGAATCAGAGACACCTTGATGGTGATGTCTCCGTCAATCACCAGCGACTCACCGATTTTGCGTGTCAAAACCAACATGATTCAACCCTCCCTGTTGTGGGTGGGGACCGCTCTGCGAGACCCACCCGGTGATCTGCCGACGGGATCCACTCGCCGCCGGTGGTCAAGCCCGCAATACGGACTTGACCTGTTCCAAACATTTCTATCGCGGAATGCAAGAAAGTCAAGAAGTTTTTTCTTCGCATGCGAACAATGTCACATAAGTCGATACTTGACAGAGTGTTGCATCTATCTGGAAACTGTATTCCCGATGTTACGGAATGCTTTCGACACCCGCAACTGGTGGCTTTTCTCGATGCCTGTGGATAGTGTGGAACGGACATCCTCGCCCCTGTGGCCGGGGTTGATGTACGCTCAGGCAGGACGCCCGAGCCATGGAGTTGTCCGAATCGCCCACCCACGGCCCTGCCCGATCTCCCCTTGAAAGAGTGCTGACTTGAAAACTCGCAATCTCCTGGCTGTTCCCTTGGGACTGTTCGTCGTCCTGGCTTCGTTCGTGGCGGCGGCGGAACCTCCCAAGCCGCTGAAGGTGTTACTCGTCTGCGGCGGGTGCTGCCACGACTACACTTCGCAGAAGGAACTCCTCTCCAAGGGCATGATGGAACGCGCCCACATGGACGTGATGGTTGTCCACGAAGGCGGCACCGTGACCAATAGCAAGATCCCGCTTTACGAGAAGAAGGACTGGTCCAAGGGGTTCGATGTCGTCATTCACGACGAGTGCTTCAGCGATGTCAAGGAGAACGCCTGGACCCAGAACATCATCACCCCGCACCGCGAGGGGCTGCCAGCGGTGGTGCTGCACTGTGCCATGCACTGCTACCGCGACGGGACGGATGACTGGTTCCAGTTCTGCGGCGTGACCTCGCGGCGGCACGGAGCGGGTTATCCGCATGAGGTGCTGAACGTCGACGCCAGCCACCCGATCATGGCCAAGTTCGGCTCCGCCTGGGCCAATCCAGCTGGCGAGCTGTACTGGATCGAAAAGGTCTGGCCGACCGCCCATCCGCTCGGCACCGCCAAGAACAAGGAGCAGGGCAACGACGAGGTCTGCGTCTGGACCAACCAATACGGCAAGGGCCGCGTCTTCGGCACCACCCTCGGCCACCACAACGAAACCGTCGGCGCTCCCGAGTACCTGGACCTCGTCACGCGCGGGACGCTGTGGGCCTGCGACAAGCTCAATGATGAGTACCTCATTAAACCGAAGCCGAAGACGGTCCGCGTCAACATCGCCAAGGGGGCCAAGGCCACCGCCAGCAGCGAGCAGACCAGCGACAACCACTTCGCCAAAGACGCCGTCGATGGCAACTCCGCCACCCGCTGGTGCGCGAGTGGTCCGCAAGCCCCCGAGTGGCTGGAACTCGAACTGCCCCAGCCGACGAAGCTGACCGGTTGCAAGATCGACTGGGAGTCGCCGCAGGGGGTCTACCGCTACACCGTCGACTATCAGGTCGAAGGCAAGAAGTGGCAGACAGCTGTCGATGCTTCGGAGAACGACAAGCCCTCGAATGTCGTCCACGACTTCTCGTTTGAGGCGGTTCAAGCTGTGCGCATCCGGTTCCTCGGTGCTCAGACCGGCCAGTGGGGCAGCATCAGCGAAGTCGCGCTCTACGGCGACAAAACCGAAGTCGTCACCGTCAACTCCTCCGGCAAGTCGCTGGAGAAAGAACAAGATATCCTCAAGGACATCAAAGTCCCCGAAGGCTTCGAGGCCAAGCTCTACGCAGCCCCGCCCGCCGTCAACTACCCGACCTTCGTCGCCACAGCCCCCAACGGTGACGTATACGTCTCGGTCGACAAGAACGGGTCGCTCGACCGGGCCCCGAAGCGGGGGGCGATCATGAAGCTGCGCGATCTCGATGGCGATGGAAGGGCCGACCAATCGCAATACTTTGTGCCCGATGTCGACTCCCCGCGCGGGCTGGTGTGGGACAAGGACCGGCTGTATGTGTTGCACCCGCCGCACCTGAGTGCGTTCATCGACCGCAACCACGATGGGGTCGCGGACGAGCAGCAGATCCTCGTCAAGAACATCGCATTCACGTTCAAGGACCGCCCCGCGGACCACACCAGCAATGGCGTCACGCTGGGGATCGATGGCTGGCTCTATCTGGCGATCGGGGACTTCGGGTTCCTGGAGGCCGAAGGGATCGATGGCCGGACGTTGCAGTTTCGTGGCGGCGGAGTCGTCCGAGTTCGCCCGGATGGGACCGAACTCGAGGTCTACTCGCGCGGGACGCGCAACATCCTGGAGGTCTCAGTCGACCCGCTGCTCAACGCCTTCACGCGCGACAACACCAACGACGGCGGCGGGTGGGATATCCGCCTACACCACTTCAGCGGAGGCGAGCACCACGGCTACCCGTCGCTGTTTATGCACTTCAATGACGAGGCGGTCCAGCCGCTGGACATCTATGGCGGCGGGTCAGGCTGCGGCGGGCTGTACCTCTCCGAGCCGGGCTACCCCGAGGGGTTCTCGAACGTGGCGTATACCTGCGACTGGGGTCGGGACATGATCTACCGGCACCGCATGACGCCGAAGGGGGCGACGTTTACTGCCGACCAGACCGAGTTCCTGCGCGTGCCGCGCGTGACCGATCTGGATGTCGACGCGCAGGGCCAATTGATCGTCTCCAGTTGGAAGGGAGCGACGTTCACCTATGTCGGGGAGGAGGTCGGGTATCTGCTCTCCCTGAAGCCGAAGGGGCATAAGGCCGCCGCCTTGCCAGACCTCATCGAGGCCGAGCCGGACCAGTTGCTGGAACTGATGAAGTCGGCCAGCCACCGTCGTCGCTTGGCGGCACAGCGCGAGCTGGTCTCGCGCGGGTTGAACGATGCCACGATTGCGAAGCTGACGGCCATCACCGCCGATGCGAAGCTCTCGATCGAGTCGCGCGTGGCGGCGCTGTTTGCTCTCGACCTCGGAGCCGAAGACCAGACGGCCAAGGTTCTTATCGACCTGATCGCCGATCCCCAACTCGGCGAGTACGCGCTGCGGGCCTTGGGCGACGAGGTCGACGAGAACTTCCCCCGAGCGGCGTTCGTCAAAGCCCTGACCCATGACTCCCCGCGCGTCCGGCGAGCAGCTCTGTTCGGTCTGTGGCGAGAAGGCAGCCCCGAGTCGATCGCAGCCCTCATGCAGACCACCATCGACGCCGACCCCATCGTCGCCCATACCGCGCGACGGGCCATCATCGAGACCCAGCGCTCCGTGACAACGCTGGAGTTCCTGACCACCGAGCCGAACACCACCCCCGCCTTCGCCGCTGTCCTGGCCTGTGCCGGGCAGATTCACGAGCCGGAGATTTCGGCGTTCGTGATCTCGCAACTGGCGACTGTTAAGGAGCCAGCCCAGCGACAGGGCCTGCTCGGTGCGTTGTGCCGCCTGTACTTCAAGGAGGGCACCTGGAAGGGTGACAGCTGGGGCACGCGTCCCGATACGACCGGTCCGTATTACCAGCGCGAGGAGTGGAGCGAGACGCCGAAGATCGCCGCCACGCTCAAGCAGACACTCGCCACTTCGTTCTTGACTGAGGCGGCGTACTTAACCAAGGAGATGGACCGTCACCGCATTCCGCTGGATGATGCGATCGAGCAAATGGTGGCTTTTGCGGCCAAAGACAAATCGCTTCTACCGACGCTCGCCGCGCAGATGGCACGGGCCAAGACGGTGCCTGACGCCGGAGTTGAACTGCTTTTGCAAGCTATCGGAGAGGTTCCTGTAACACCTGTATCAGCCGAGTTCCTCATTGACGCGATGTCGACCTTTGCCAAAGTCAATAGTTCAAAGGCTGTCGCTGGCCTTGTGCAGGCTCAGGGGTTTCTCGACTCCAGCGATGACAATCGAAAACTGCTCAGCCGTGGGCGTGAGATCCTCTTCAGCGCAAACCACATCGCTGACCATTGGATGGCCGTTAGTCATTTAGTCAATTGTCCCCCTGGACCTCATGTCGAATGGGGAGAGGCCGTCCTGCTCGTCACAGCTGCCAAGAGTGAGACCCCGGTCGAGGTGCGAGAGGCGATTACGAAGTGGCTCGACCCGATCTGGAAAAGCCCGACTGGTGAGGTCTCGCTCCTCAATGCCGTCGCCAAATCAGGCCGGGCGGAGTACGCCAACCAGATTCTCGCCGCTCGGTTCAGTACAGATCCCAAAGTGAAAGTCGCTGCCGAAGCGGCCATCAATGAACTCAAACTCGGCGACGAGGGAAAGTCCGGTCCCAAGGTCTCCACCTTAAAGATCGATGACGCGGTGGCTCGCGCCGTCGCCGAGAAGGGGGACATCGAACTCGGTGCCGTCCTCTTCGAACGCATGAACTGCACCAAGTGCCACACCACGCGCAAGGACCAACCGCCGCGCGGGCCGTTCCTGGGCACGATCGCGAATACTTACAAACGCAAAGACCTGGCGGAGGCGATCCTGATCCCCAGCAAGACCTTGGCCCAAGGCTTCGTGACCAACGTCTTCGCCCTCGACGACGGCAAGGTCGTCACCGGCTTCGTCGTCACCGAAGCGGCTGACAAAGTTACGATTCGCAACGCCGACGGCGTCGAGCTGGAAATCCCGACCGCCCGAATCGAAGAACGCAAGAAGCAAAACATCTCGCTGATGCCGGACGGGATCGTGAAGGAGCTGACGATCCGCGAAGTGAGTTCGCTGATGGACTACCTGGAGTCGCTGCCGAAGCAACAGTGAAACAGCTCGCCTTACCAAACGATCTCTGGTTCCCCTCTCCCCCTGGGAGGGGGGCTGGGGGTGAGGGTCGCCAGCCAAGAGGCTCACGTAGAGCCGAGAAGTTCAGGGGGATCGCCACTTCCGAGGCAGGGTGGGACAAATCGCATTGCGCGCTGTCCCACCAATTCAAAACGCCGATGTTGCTGATGGGCCTGCGAGTTTGGTCTCATGCGAATTCCTATACAACTTCGAAGTGACGAAAGGAGAACAGCAATGCTTCGAGTGACGAGCCACTGTCTGTTGATGGCGATGATTTTGGGGATGTTGGCTGCCCCAGTCCGTAGCGAAGATTACAGCCCCGGTGAGATCGTTGTTGTTGTGGTCGATAGTCAACTGACCGATGCCTTTGAAAAAGTCATCGGAAGCGTTCGTTCGGGGGAACTCGTCGAAATCGAGGAGGTCAACGCAGAGAAACTGCGGCTCACCGATGGCGGGTGTCTGCTCCGCAACAAAGTCATGCCTACAAATCGTAAAGCCATTGACCGCCTCACGACACAGATCAAAGCCGATCCCAACAATTCGCGTCTATACGCAGCTCGAGCTGCCGTTTGGGTCAGTTTACTCAAATGGGAACAGGCAATCGGCGATGCCAACGAGGCCATCCGACTCGACCCAAATCCTGACACCTATTGTAACCGTGGCTTGGCTTGGCGAATGAAAGGCGAGCATGCCAAAGCGTTAGTCGACTTCGACGAGGCGATCCGGATCGACCCCAAGCATGCTAGATCTTTTCGCAGCCGAGCCTATACATGGGAATGTCGAGGAGAGTGGGACAAATCGATATCAGATTACTCCGAGGCCATTCGAATTGGTCCGGTCAGTGCCGATCTCTATGGCCGTCGGGCCAATGTCTGGAATCATGAGGGCGAACACCAGAAGGCGATTCTGGATTACAACGAGGCACTTCAGCTCAACCCAGACTGTGTGAAATACCTTGCCTGGCGAGGTCTCCATTTGAGCCGCATCAACGAGCATGACAAGGCAATGGTCGATTTTAATGAGGCCATTCGACTCTATCCTCAGCGAGGCAAACCTCAAGACCTTCAGCTTTGGCAAATTTATTTGTTCCGCTCTGGAACCTGGGAAAGTCACGAAGACTTTGACAAGGCAATGGCAGACCTCGACGAAATTGACCGGATCGAACCGCAAGGCCCTTGGGTTCATGGTATCCGAGGTCGTCTCTGGGAGGTCATGGGCGAAGATCAAAAGGCCATTTCTGAATACAACGAAGAAATTCTCGCGGCCCCAAAGGATGCGAATGCATATTACGCCCGAGGGATGATACACCTTCTGCTTCGCAAGCAGGAGTCACTCGATGACTTTTGTCGGGCTATTGAAATCACTCAAGGACAGACTGCGACCGCACGGTTGTCAGCCATCTACGGATGTTTGTCAGCTAAGCTGTTGGGGAACGAAAAACGCGCAGAATTGTTTCTTCAGATGTTTGAAACGACACGCTTCAAGCAATGGCCAGCACCCTTTGCGAAATTGTTGCGGGGTGAACTCGATGAACCTGCTTTTCTCGATCTGGCCAAGAAAAAGGATGAGTGGGCATCCTCACACGAAGCCGAAGCGCATTGTCTGCTCGGCTTGAAGTACCTCTCTGAAGGTCATCCCACCGAATCTGCGACACATTTTCAGTGGGTGAAAGCCAATTGTCCCAAGGGCAGCCGGGCGTATTCGATGAGCGTGAGTGAACTGAAGCGTTTGGACCCAGCAACACCGTGACCGTTGTTGTCGCTGTGCTCGACCACCGGATTATCTCTTTCATCCCTCCGGGATGAGGGACCATCAATTGGCGATTGCCACTGCTTCCCTCCCGAAAGCCCCCCGTGAACCGTATCTCCGCTGCTACCTGGGCCACGCTGGCCGCCGTCCTCATTGGCGTGGGACTGCTGCTCTGGACTCCTCCCGAAGGGCTGCCTGTCACGGCCCAGCGGACTGCGGCGGTCTCGGTGGTGATGGCGATTCTGTGGATCGCCCTGCCGGACAACATCTCGGCGGTCAGTCTGATTCCGCTGGCGGCTTATCCGCTGCTGGGAATTATGGGGGCCAAGAAAGTCTGCCTGGCGTATGCGGACTCGAACGTGTTTCTGTACCTCGGCGGGTTCATCATCGCCCTGGCGATCGAGAGACAAGGGCTGCACCGCCGTATCTCGCTGCACATTATCAGCCGCATCGGCAGCCAGCCGCGGCAGATCGTCTTCGGGTTCCTGCTGGCGACGGCGCTGATCTCGATGTGGATCAGCAACACGGCGACGACGCTGCTCATGCTGCCGATTGCTCTGGCGTTGCTCGACACGCTCGCGGATTCACTCGCAGCCACCGGGGAAGCCACGCGCAGCGAGGTCGACGAGCGGCTCAAACCCCTGTCGATCGCGGTCCTGCTGGGGATCGCCTACGCCGCGAGTTGTGGCGGATTCGCGACGATGGTGGGGACGCCGACGAATCCTGTCTTGCGGGGCTACTGGGACAAAGAGTTCGTCCCGTTGGGCTACGAGGCGATCTCGTCGGCCAAATGGATGCTGCTCTGCGTCCCCCTCAGTCTGCTGATGCTGGCCGCTGTCGGTGTCGTGATGACGTGGCGGCTGCCGGTCCTGCCGGGGATCGAACGGATCGGTCGCGAGTTCTTCCGTGACCGGCTGAAAGAACTCGGCCCCATACAGTCCGGGGAGCGCAACGTACTCCTCGTGTTTCTGTCGACGGCGACGCTGTGGGTACTGGCCCAGCCGTTTGAGCTGGGTTCGAACCGAGAGATCCCCAGTTGGCCTCAGATGTTCGAGTCGGGCTTGCTCAGCTTAGGTGTCGCGGCCCAGGGGGTCTCGAAAATGTTTGATGACTCGACCGTCGCGATGGCGATGGCGCTGCTGACATTTCTCCTTCCGGGTAATCGCCAGGCCGATGGCACCGTCCCGCGACTCATCACTTGGGATCAGGCCGAGAAGAAGATCCCGTGGGGCGTGCTGCTCCTCTTCGGCGGCGGGTTTGCGATGGCCGATGCCTTCAAGGAGACGGGGCTCTCGCAGTGGATCGGCCAGGCGTTCGCCACCCACATGCAGGGAGCCCCGACCTGGGTGCTGGTGTTCGGCACCTGTGCCCTGCTGACCGTGATGACCGAGTTCACCTCGAATGTAGCGACCGCTAACACCGTCCTGCCGGTTCTGGGAGCGACCGCTGTCGCACTGAAAATTGATCCTCGATTGCTGCTGATACCGGCCACGATCTCGGCCAGTTGCGGGTTCATGATGCCGGTGGGGACGCCGCCGAATGCGATCGTGATCGGGACGGGTCGCGTGCCGGTGCGGTCGATGCTGAAGTACGGGTTGTTTCTCGATCTGGTCGGGATCGTGTTTGTGTCGCTGATGACGCTGTGGCTGCTGGGGCCGATCTTTGGAGTGCGGTCATCCGGCGGAGGTCGCTGAGGCGGCTCGGAATGCTCTTGATTCGAGCGGTTGTCCCCCCTCCTCCCCAACCTGGACTGATGAAACGGCGTATTCCTGGCGGTTGAGTTTGTGAACGCGAGAGCTCAGTCTGGTGTGGTCAGCCAGCCTCCGACGCCGTGGCAGGCGAGCCGGGCGGCGTCAGCCCCCGGACTTTGGCGATGGGCGGAAGAGTCCGGAGGCTGACGCCATCCGTCTCGCCTGATCGGCTCGGCAGGAGCCTCGCCCTCGCGGCGGAGGCGAACCCCCAAATCGAGCGATGACGGGGAGGGACACCGCTCTATGCCCGTTTGGCGTCCGGGTATCGGATCCGTCCGTGGTACACCCCGATCAGCGACTTCACCAGTGACTGCTCAATCAACCGGATGTCGCTCAGCCGGAGCGAGCACTCATCAAACTGCCGGTCGAGCAGCTTCTTCATGGAGATCGCGTGGACCAGCGTTTCCAGGCGTTTGGGAGTGGGATCGGTGAGGGTGCGGCTGGCGCTTTCGACGGCGTCGGCGATCATCAGGACGCCCGCCTCGCGGGTTTGGGGCTTGGGGCCGGGATAGCGGAAGGCAGACTCTTCGGTCTCTTCCGGATCGAGTTGCTGTTCCGCTTTGCGCGTGGCCTCGTGGTAGAAGTATTCGACGAGCGTCGTGCCGTGATGTTGTTCGATGAAGTCAATCAGTTGGTGAGGGAGGTTGTGCTGTTGGGCCAGGTCGACGCCGTCTTTCACGTGGCCGATGATGATCAGGGTACTCATCGCCGGGGCGAGGTGCATGTGGCGGCTCTCGGTCCCGGCCTGCACATTCTCGATAAAATACTGCGGTTTGAGCATCTTGCCGATGTCGTGAAAGTACGCCCCGACGCGCACTAACAGACCGTTGGCCCCGATCGCTTCGGCAGCGGTCTCGGCGAGACTCGCGACCGTGATCGAGTGGTTGTAGGTTCCCGGCGCGCGGCGTACGAGTTCCTGGAGCAGCGGGTGCGAGGGGTCGCTCATCTCCAGGAGCTTGATCTCGGTCACCACGCCGAAGACCTGTTCCACCACCGGCAGGCTCCCCGCGACAAAGTAGCCCGCCGCCAGCGACCACGCTGCAGACTTCAAGGCGAACCACAGCAGGTGCGTATCCCGCAGAATTCCGACCGATTGAGACTGAGCGATCCCCACACCGACCACGACCAGAAAATTCACGAGGGCGGCGATCAACCCGACTTTGATGAGCGTCGACCGCGACCGGACCCGGTGCAGAGGGATGACGGCGGCGGCGGCTGTACTAATCAGCTCCATGAAGTGTCCCAGGTCGGCCGTCGAACCCAGAGCGATGAGGAGGCTCAGGACGAAGGCGCTGAGCAGCGCGAGTTCCTGATTGTAGGCGATGGCCAGGATCATCGTCGTGACGAGCAGGGGGACGATCTCGGCCCGCAACGGATCAAAGGAGAGGACTCTGGCCAGTCCCGCCGTGAGGACCAGCACCGTCAAATAGACCGCCAGCCGCCCGAGATTCGCCACCAGACGTGGCTCGTTGTGGACCGCGTAGTACCCGGTCAGGATCGACAGCACGATGACCATCGAGAACAGCACTGCCAGCCGGGTACACCGTGTCGACCAGTCGATCGTGGCCTCCTTGGCGAGGTATTCGACACCCAAATGGCGCAGGGCTTCGGGGGAGACGGCCTCTCCGGGACGGACGATGAGATCCCCGGCGTTGTACTGCACGATCACATGATTGGCCTGGGACGCGCGGGCCTGGACTTGCTCCTCTTTCGTCGCCTTCTGGTCGAAGTGCAGCGTCGGGCTGGCCTTGGCGATCAACCAGTGACACAACGCCGGTTGCAGACTCTTCTTCAGGCTCGGATAGGAGAGCCACGTTTTGCCGAGCTCGCCCGCGTCGTTGAGTTGCTCCGGCAGGCGGACCTGCGACCACAAGCGTTCGACCGTCGGGATTCCCCCGGAAGAGACGATGCGGACCATGCGGTCACTGGTGACCCGCTCATCGCGCACCTCCTCGGGGTCGACGATTCCCGTTCGGCTGAGCGGGGCGATGAACTGGGCAAAGTCACCCACGATGTCATCAATGCGATGCTGGGCGGACTCCATGCCAGCGGCGATCAGCTCGGACCGCAGCGTTTGAAATCGCTCTTCGACCTCCGCGGGTGTCTGGAGTTCATAGCTGCTGAGGCCCGCCTCGCGCAACGTGAGGGAGGCTGTGCGTGATCCCCACGGCGTGAGGCCAAACGCCGACCGAGTCGATTCATCGAGACGATCCAGGGAATCGGCTGCGGTGAGCTTGCCGAGGTCGGCACGCAGTTGATCCGCGAGCGAGTGGAGCGGCTGGGCGTCGTGCTGAAAGACGAGTGGAACCTTGCGTTCGGCTTCGCCCCGCTTGCGGTTGGTTTCTTCGACATTCAGTTCTTCGAAGTTGGCGCGGGCGGCAATGCCATGTTCGGTGTATTGGCCGATGCGGTACGGGAAGGGAGCCCGCCAACCTTGCAGGACCATGAGCAAGGCGAAGATGGCAACGAGACACAATCCCAGACGCAGCAGGATCTCGCGATCCCGCACGGCGTCCCAGGCCATGGCGATGGTCGTGCGTCGCGGGCGAGGCGCCGAGGCTTTCGACACCCGCGATCGTTTCTGGCCAAAACCAAACATCCGGCAGACTACTCCTGCGAGCCTTGCAGCGTCCCACGGTCAGTGCTTCCGGCGGGGCGACTTGCTGGAAGAGTCATCATACGCTTCCACGATCTCGCGGACGAGACGATGACGTACGATGTCGGCTCCCGTCAACTCCACGACCCCGATCCCCTGAATCTCCCGCAGACGCAGGATGGCATCGAGCAGTCCCGACTTCATGGTCGGCGGCAGGTCGGTCTGCGTCGTATCGCCCGTCACCACGATCCGCGATCCCTCCCCCATGCGGGTCAGGAACATCAGCATTTGCGTGGTCGTGGTGTTCTGACCTTCATCCAGAATCATGAATGTCGAGTTCAGCGTGCGGCCCCGCATGAAGGCCAGTGGCAGGATCTCGATCACGTCCTCCTGCATGTACCGCTGGACCTGCTCGAAGGTCAGCATCTCGCTCATGGCATCCAGCAACGGACGCAGGTACGGGTTCACCTTCTGCAGCATGTCGCCGGGAAGGAAGCCCAGCTTTTCCCCGGCCTCGACCGCCGGACGCACCAGGACGATCTTCCGCACCTGCTGTCGTCGCAGGGCGTTGACCGCCATCGCCACCGCCAGATAGGTCTTGCCGCAACCCGCTGGCCCGGTGCAGAAGACCAGCTCGTGCTTCCGCATCTCGTCGACGTACCCCTCCTGCCCCCGCGTGCGCGGCTTCACGCTCCGCGCCTTCTCGAACAGGTCGATCTTCGCTTCCGGAGACGGGTCATTCGACTTCAGGTGCAGCCCCAACGTGCGGGCCAGATCTTCCTCCGTCAGAACTCCCTTGCGGCGGACCAGCGGTAGTAACTGTTCCAGGGCTTCACGCCCGCGGTGCAGCCGGTCCTCGGGGCCATTCAGGATCAAATGCTCCCCCCGCAGGACAATCGCCAGCCCCAGATGTTCCCGCATCTGTCGCAGGTGGACATCTTGCGGCCCGAACAATAGCCGGATGTCATCCTCGGGGCTGAGCGGGATCTGGATGGTAATCATAGAGGGGGAGGTCCAGAGGCCACGGGGGGATTCCGCTGACAATAATGTGGAGAGACTGTCCCGGACACAATCTTAGGGAGCGGGTTCGCGCCGGGACAGGGAGTAGCCCTGGGCTGATGAAAACTTGGGCTTGACGGCAGAACCTGTTCTTCCGGGATTTGTTTCGCTACGTCGTACCTGCATAGGCCAGGCGGCGTTGGGTGTGGTGGGTGAGGCCGAGGTGCGTGCGGACCCAGTGGCGGATGGCTTCCACGGGCGTGCGGTCGAGGGCTTCGGCGATGCGCTCGGGGGTCCAG
>JAYTFV010000047.1:0-11305 GCA_043734065.1 Planctomycetota bacterium | reverse complement strand
CGGTGGTGTCGCTGCGCTCAACCACCGGCTAATGGCTGCCACCCCTCCGGGGTAAGTTGAATGTCGCGAACCCATTGTGACATTCCACCACTCGACAGGCTTACGCCTGCCGCTCTCATCAATACACGTCGGCTAACCAGCACAAGACTCAACCATGCAAATCAAGACTCTCTTCACGACCCTCCTCGCTTCGTCCCTGGCCGCGTCGGCGTATGCGGCTGACATGGCGATTGCCCCGGCCGATCCGGCGTTGGGCCGACCGGTCGAGTTCTATGTCGATGTGTTCCCGATCCTGGAGGCGAAGTGTCTGGCGTGTCACAACGTCTCGACGAAGGAGAGCGACCTCGTTCTGGAAAACGTGGCCGCCATCCTCAAGGGAGGGGCCAGCGGGCCAGCCGTCATCGCGGGCAAACCGGACGAGAGCTTGATCTACAAGTCGGCCTCACGCAGCGCCGACCCGGCGATGCCACCACTTCCCAACAAGGCCGAAGCCAAGCCGCTCACTCCACGCGAGGTCGGCATCTTCCGCAAGTGGATCGAAGAGGGGGCAAAGACCGGCACCGCAGCCCCGCCCAGCAGCGACATCGCGTGGCGGCCGATCTCCGACACGATCACCTCGATCTACAGCGTGACCGTCTCACCGGACAAGCGGTTCGTCGCCGCCGGTCGCGCGAACCGGGTCTTCATTTACGACCTGCCTCAGCAGAAGGAAGCCGCTCGCCTGACCGATGCGAAACTCCTGTCGATCGTGCAGGACGGGAAGCCGCTGTACGGCCCCGGCACCGCTCATCGCGACTTCGTGCATTCGATGGCGTTCAGCCCGGATGGCAACCTGCTGGCGACCGGGAGCTTCCGCGAGATCAAGTTGTGGGAGCGCGTCGCGACAGCACCGACCTCGAAGTTCGAGCCGGGGGCACCGATCCTCTCAGCCACCTCCTCGGCAGAAGATGCTCTCGCCGCGTTGACGCTCAACAACAACACCGTGCGGCTGTTCAATCTTCAGAACGGCCAGCCCGGCGCGACGCTGACGGGCCACACCGCCGCGATCAAGGCGACCGCCTTCTCTCCCGATGGCAAGGTCATCGCCACCGGCTCCGACGATGGAACGCTTCGCACCTGGAACAGCGAGAACGGCCAGTTGATCGCCCAGATGCCGGTCCCGTCCCCGGTGACTTCGCTGGTCATGAACAAGGACGGCACCCAGCTCATCGCCGGGCATGCCGACAACGCGATCCGGATTTGGGCCTTGCCGGTGGCCCCCGCAGCGGATGCCAAGGAACCGCCTCCGGCACCGATGCCGGTGAAGGAACTCAAGGGACACGGCGGGCCGGTGACCTCGCTGGTGCTGCTGACTGCCTCGAACGAAGTGGCTTCGGGGAGTACCGACGGGACCGTGCGGATTTGGAACCTGGACAACGGTTCGGCCCCGTTCAACCAGAACCTCGGTTCGGCGGTCACGGGGATTGCCGTCTCTGCCGATGGACAGACGATCGCCGGGTCTGGCGAAGGGAACCTCGTCCGCGTCTGGCCTCGCAACGGCCAGATGAAGTGCGAGGTGAAGGGCGACCCGAACCTCGATAACCAGGTGCTGTTCCTCACTGATGAATCGACGGTCGCCAAGAGCAAAGTGACGCTCAACGACACCGCGGCGAAGGAGGCCGAGAAGGACATCACTGGTCGCGACGAGTCGTTGAAGAAAGCCAACGAAGCTAAGCCGAAGGCCGAGATGGCCGTGGTCGAGCAGCAGAAGAAGGTCACTGAAGCGGAGACCAAAGCCAAGGCGGCGACCGATGCGCTGGCTGCGAAGGCCGATGATGCGGGGCTGAAGAAAGCCAAGGAAGATGCCGACGCAGCCCTCAAGAAAGAGAACGAGGCCCTCCAGCAAACCAAGGACGGCGTCGTCTCCGCCGACCGCGCGATCGTGCTGTCGCAGCAGTCGCTCGACAACTCGAAGAAGCGGTTCGAGGAACTGAAGGCCAGCCTCGAAGTTCGCAAGACGGAAGCGGCCAAGGCCGAAGAGACGCTCAACGCCGCGAAGACGCTGGCCCAGATGGCCCCCAAGCCGCAGCGGTCGGTGGCCCTCTCGCCCGATGGTCAGGTGCTCGTCACATCAGGCGATGACAACATGATCCGTCTGTGGCATGCCCCGACCGGGACGCCGCTCCAGACACTGACGGGGCACAAGGCCCCCGCGTCGACGCTACGGTTCCTGGGCAGCGGGGCGCTGTTGTCGAGCGGGCCGGACCAGACCGCCCTCGTGTGGGATCTCAAGCCGCAATGGAAGCTGGTGGCGACGCTCGGTTCCAAGCCGGAGAACTCGCTCGACTTGAGTGCCTCGCCGCATGTCGACCGCGTGTTGTGCCTGGCCTTCAGTCCGGATGGAACGAAGCTGGCCAGTGGCGGCGGAGACCCGTCGCGCTCGGGGGAATTGATCCTGTGGAACGTCGCGGGCCGCGCGGTCGAGCGCATCATCCCCGATGCCCATAGCGACACGGTCTACGATGTCGAGTTCTCTCGCGACGGCAAGTTGCTCGTCAGCGGGGCTGCCGACAAGTTCGTCAAGGTGTTCGAGGTCGCGACCGGCAAGTTCGTGCGGTCGTTCGAAGGGCACACGAACCACGTCTTGGGCGTCTCGTTCAAGTCCGACGGCAGCAACCTCGTCAGCGCGGGAGCCGACAACGCCATCAAGGTCTGGAACTTCGAGACCGGCGAGCAAATCCGCACGATCGCCAACTCCAATAAGCAGGTCACGAGCATCAACTACATCGGCGTCTCCGACAACATTGTCACCTGCGGCGGCGACAAGAACGTCCGGTTCTACACCGCCACAAACGGCAACGGCTACCGTAACTTTGGCGGGGCGACCGACTACTTGTATTCGGTCTACGCCACGGGGGATGAGTCGATCGTCGTCTCCGCAGGCGAGGACGGAGTGGTCCGCGTCTGGAACGGAAAGAACGGCCAGGAGCTGGTCAAGTTCGAACACCCGGTTCCACCGACGCAGACGGTGGCGAAGTAGCGGTCATGTGTGCGGGGCGTTTCATCCGTGAGAATGGGCGAGCCGGGTTCCTCTCATTTCGTGAATGGATTGTCCCCCGACGGCGTAAGTCGGTACTTTAGAGGAGCGGAGTGAACGAGGCACCGGAGCTTCTGCACCCGCATCGGAGTCTGGAGCATGTCCCTGTTCGAGCAGTACCGTCAGAACGTCACTCGCCGTTTCCTCTTCTCGCAGGGGTCGCACGTACTCGGCACAGCCGCGCTAGCCAGCCTGATGGGTGGGGCGTTCACCGGGTCGGCGGCGGCGAACGAGGGAACCGCGACGCTCGGTCACACGGGGGCGGTCGCTCCGCACTTTGCCCCCAAGGCCAAGCGGGTGATCTATCTGCACATGGTCGGTGGTCCGCCGCAGATGGACCTCTTCGACTACAAGCCGGTGATGAACGACTGGTATGACAAGGATCTGCCCGAGACCGTCCGCATGGGGCAGCGGCTGACGACGATGACCTCGGGGCAGAAGCGGTTCCCGATCGCGCCGTCGAAGTTCAAGTTCGCTCAGCATGGTGAGAACGGCATGTGGCTCAGCGAGCTGTTGCCATGGAAGGCCAAGGCGGTGGGCGACATGGCGTTCATTCGCTCGATGCACACCGAGGCGATCAACCACGAACCCGCCATCAGCTTCATGCAGACTGGGAACCAAGTCACCGGCCGGCCGTGCCTGGGCGCGTGGGCGTCGTACGGGCTGGGGTCGATGAACGACAACCTGCCGACCTTCGTCGTGATGATCGCCAAGCCGACCAACACCGAACAGGTGCAGGCCATCTCCGCCCGGCTGTGGAACTCGGGCTTTTTGTCCGGTGAACACGCAGCTGTCGCGCTGCGGTCAGCGGGCGATCCGATCCTGTACATCAACAACCCGCAGGGGGTCTCGACCGATGTGCGCCGCAAGACCCTCGATGGACTACGGCAACTCAACGAGATCACTGCTGAGCAGCTGGGCGACCCGGAGACGCGCACGCGGATTCAGCAGTACGAACTGGCCTTCCGGATGCAGTCGAGTGTGCCGGAGTTGACCGACCTGTCGCAGGAGTCCGAGGCGACCTACAAACTGTACGGGGAGGCGGCGAAGAAGCCCGGCACGTTTGCGAACACGATCCTGCTGGCCCGCCGGATGATGGAGCGCGGGGTGCGGTTCGTGCAGATTTACCACAACAACTGGGACACGCACGGCAACGTGGCGGGCCGCCTGCCGGACCAGTGCCGCGATGTCGACCAGCCGTGCCATGCCTTGATTCAGGACCTGAAGCTGCGCGGGATGTTCGACGACACGCTGATCATCTGGGGCGGCGAGTTCGGTCGCACGATCTACTCGCAGGGCGGCCTGTCGCACGAGAACTACGGACGCGACCACCACCCGCGTTGCTTCACGATGTGGATGGCCGGCGGCGGCAGCAAGGGCGGGGCGGTGTACGGCGAGACCGATGACTTCTCGTACAACATCGTCAAAGACCCGGTGCATGTTCGCGACTTCCATGCCACCGTGCTGCACCTGCTGGGGTACGACCACGAGCGGTTCACGTACACGCACCAAGGACTGGAGACGCGGCTCACGGGCGTCGAGCCGGCGAAGGTGATTCAGGAACTGCTGGCGTAGTCTCTGAAAGCAGCAACTCCCAAGACATGCTATGATTCCTGTGCATCCCACGGTCCGGTATCTCATCATTTGCGAAGACGTGCAAGTCGATCCCGCGCAGCCGCGCCGGGTGACATTGACCGGATTGGTGAGCGCCATTCGCTCCTTATAGCAACCCCCTTACCCGTTGCTCTATCGTGAGATTTGCGTCTTCCTCCAGTTGACTGAATGTCGCGGGGTGGCCGAAGGTCGGATCGAGATTCAGCATTCCGATTCGGGGGATGTGGTGTTTCGCTCCCAGACGCGATCGATCCCGTTCGGGAGTGATCCACTGGAGGTTGTCGGCGTGACGTTCCGAATTCGGGACTGCCTGTTTCGGGAAGCTGGACTGTACTGGGTGCAGTTTTGGTACAATGGATGTGTGATCGCTCAACAGCCACTTTTGCTAAGGTGAATGCGAGATGACTCAGTCCAACTCCTCCACCGACTGTCTGATCGTGGGTGATTACCTGGATGAGTGCGATTCTTCGTCGAATCCTGCCACTCGGAGTGAGGTTGTCCGGCCTCATACGGTATTGAACTTTCTGGACCAATGGGGACGCGACGACGGGACGCGGGAGTTCACAGTCCTGATGAAGGACGGTCGCGTGGTCGCCGTGCGGGGTCACACGTTAAAGCATGCACCGCATTTCGTGGCTGGCGAGGATGTCTACAGCATTGTGATCCGGACTCGCAGTGAAGAGGTCATCGCCGCTCTCTTCAAGAGCGCCGATGTCTCGGGCATCTTTCACGGCAGTCTCTGACGAAATCCGTTTCCACGCCGCCATCCTGAAGCAGAGGGGCCCCGACTCACGGAAGCTGGAAGTGCCGCTGGCCTGCTCCCCAAAACCAGATTCCAAGTCGAGATGCTGAAGCTCAATGAACCGTGATTCGCGTGGCAGATATGTGGCTGCACTTTGAGTGTTGACTACGAATTGTATCGCAAGAGATGGATCACCAGCGAGGTCGTGAGCAGCACAGCCCCGAACATGAAGGCGAGATGCTGGAGGAATGCGTATACCTGAACTCGGATGCCTCCATAAGTGAAGTCATACATGTTCGGTGCATTCCAGTTGATCCACCAGCGGTTCGGTGTGTCCTTCGCTTTGAGGTGCATGAGAAAAGCGGGCACAGCACCGACCAACCAAGTCGCGATGATGAGTGACACACAAAAGCAGATGATCGCGCCCATGAGAGATGCTTTTGATCCACAAGAAAATTTCGCTGCTTCCTTGGCACTAAGTGTCAGCAATCCGAGAATGCCCGCATCGATTCCGACCAGCCACTTGCTCCAATCTTGAAGGCTTGTCAAAGCATCAAGTCTTGCATCATTCTCCACGAGACGGCTCCTCTGGTACTTGATTGGTCAGGGTGAGAACAGAATCGATTTTCGACTGTCACATACAGGCTGTCTGATTCGTACGCCATCACCCAATGCGTAGACAAATTCCGTTGTCTGGAACTGATCACAACTCACGGATGTTCTACCGGTATGGCTCGGATGTCAACCGGGACCGAACGTTGATGGCGATGTGGAAGGGAAAGCCACTCCTCTCTGTCATCATTCTTGGCGACGGACGAGGATGTCCGTCGTGCAGGTCAGACCCCCAGTTCCGGCAACTGGGCCTTGGCGTCGGTCCCGTGATCCTGCAGCGTCAGCTTGACATTGACCGTCTGCTTCTGATCGCCATCCCCGATCTTCAGTTCCCAGTTCACGCCGCCCATGCCGAAGGGGGCGTCGGGGTGGCGGAAGATGCGGTGGTGGACTTGAACGGGGATCACGTTGTTCAGTTTGAACTCGCTGTCACCGGCGACGACGGAACACTTCAGTTCGCCCTTTTGCCACTGGATGATCTCGGGGGCGTCCTCGGTTTTCAGGTTCGTTTCGGGGCCTTCGATCAGGCCCGCAAAGATGGCATCCTTGGCGGCGATCGAGTCGACGGCCTGGGCGTGCTTCCCCTCGATCTTGTGCCAGACCTTGACTGCTTTGCTGAGCGGGTGCTTCCCCTCGCCGAACTCCGCTTCCGGGACGAGACACCGCCACGTCATCTTCGGGAACATCGGGGCATCCGAGGACTGTTGGAGTTCGATCCAGCGACAGGCTTTCCCGTTGTGAGTCGCCTGGCCGACTGAACGAGCTGTCCAATTCGCGATGGTCTCTTGGCTTCCGATTTTAATGGAGACGTGATAAGTCGACCACGCCCCGTCGGTTGGCAGCGTCTGCACACAGCTTCCGGGCACGGGCGGTTTGTCAGCGAGAGAGAGCAGGCCGCAGAGGATGAGCAGGAGGCGAGTGGTCATGACACGAGACCCTTGGGATGGACGCGGGTTCGGGAACCTTTCCGTTCGACGGAATACGCCGGTCGATCGCGCGGCGTGGGGATGCTTCCAGAATACCGCGGTTAGACGGATGCGAGAAGCGGCGGATGAGAACATCCGTCGTACAGGGAGAGCCCCGTGGGATAGGCTTCCAGCCTGTCATGTTGTTCAGAAGACGACAGGCTGGAAGCCTATCCCACGGACTTACCGCAGTCGCGGGATCGTCTCATCGGTCCAGTTGTCGGAGGTCTCGGTCCCGTCCAGCGAGGCTCGGCCCGGTTTCTGTTTGGCGGGAGCGGCGGGAGCTGTCTTGGATTTCGGTGACGGAGTAGCGGGGCGAGTCTTCTTCGGAGCAGGGGCGGGCTCATCGGCTGGGAGTTTGTCCGAACCGGGAAAGGGCCGGGCGGCTTTCGGCTCGACATCGTCGTAGAACGGGACGGGACGGGTCACGGGCTCAGAGGGCAGTTGCTGGTCGGCGGTTTGGATTTGGCGGTCGATCTTCGATTCGGTTTCGTGCTTCACGGGTTGGGCATTCTGAACAGAGATCAGACCGGGAGGAGTCGCACTGGCGGGGGGCACGACCTTGAGCGGGGAGTTCGTGTCGAACTGGCGACCGTCGGTGGTCTTGAGCCGCGCGTGGACCAGTAGCTCCTTGTTCGCGGGAACCTCCTGCCAGGGGAGTTCGAATTGCAGTCCCGCCCCGACGAATCCGCTATGCCAAGCTTTGGCTGCTTGCTCCGTGTCGAAGGTCCAGCGACCGACGCGCTTGTCGTCGCCGGGGCGAGTCATGTCGTAGGCTTCGATCTCGACCTCGCCCGCGATCTTGACGAGGTCGCCTTGCTCATCATGTGGTGAGATCAACGCGACCAGCAAATCGTCGCCGGGCTGGCCGTCGCGGTCCTGGCCACCGGAAAGGAGGGTGTTGATCTTCACGCCCGCGAGGCGGACGAGGTTGCCGGTCTGCTCGGGGAGCGGTGCCTGGCCCCCGTTGGCAGCCACTTGCGAGCGGATCAGTTCGGCCTCGCGGCGGGCTTGAGCCAGTTGGGATTCGAGTTGGTGGGTCTTCGCCTGAGCCTGGGTGAGGCAGTCCTTGTTCTGCCGGACTTCCGCCTCCAACATCTCGATTTGACCGCGTGAGGCACACCCCGCCCAAAGGAAAATCGCCCAGCCGGAGAGCGCGAGGCACTGCCGAGTGGACGGACGAGGAATGGAAATTCGGGTGGTCATCCGTGACCTCCAGAGGGGAGAAATTCGAAATTCGAAGCACGAAATTCGAATGGGGCCGCCTCGACAGTTTCGAGTTTCGGATTTCGTGCTTCGAGTTTTCCGGTGGATATCCTGCTTGAGGGAACACTCTGAACTCTCCTGAGTCCAGTCGCTGGCTCGACGCTAGAGGTTCTCCAGCTTACCCCGTTTCACGTGAAACGGGTTGTGTAGCTACCTTCGCCAGAACGTCTCTACGGAACCAGGAAGCTGAGGTGGAGTTCGCAGTGGCGGAGGTGGAGGCCGATCCACTCCGCGTGAGTCATCTTTCCGAAGAAGGGGTGCGGGGCTGTGGGGGCCTCTTTCTCCAGTCGGGTGAGTTGTCGGCGAAGCTCGCTCAAGGCGGCCTGCGCATCGGCCTTGTCGTCGGGCCGGAACGGCTCCATCTGAGGGGTGAACTGGAACCCCGAGGGCATCGCATTCGTGACGAACTTCTTCCGCATGAACGGGGCGATGAAGGTTCGCAGGAACCACGGAGCCTGGCCATGTGGTCCGTCGAAATTGATCCGCACCGTCCGCGCGAGGTGATCGAGGATCTGCCCTGCCGACCAGTTCCCCACCGTCCGACACGGTTTGGACATCACCGCTTCGGCGTCCGCGATGGCCTCGGCAATCGAGTTGAACCGCAGCGTGCGACGCCCGGTCACTTTGGCGGTGTCGATGGTCATAAGGATGTCCCGTTCGAGAGGAGGGATCGACTTCAAAGCAGGACGGGCAAGATTGCCCATTTTACCCCGTTTCACGTGAAACGGGGGTAGCCACTTTCGCCAGAAGGTGGGCGACGACCAACACGCCCCCGCATCGGCCAAGGCGACCACGGGTTCCGGCAGCCCACGTTCTGGCGAACGTAGCGACGATCAGGAGCCTACTCCTCCTTGCGGCCCGCCGTCGGCGGGTTCGGAATCTTCTCCAGCACGTGGTCGATCAGACCGTACTTCTGGGCCTCTTCGGCAGACATGAAGTTGTCGCGATCGGTGTCGCGCTCGATCTCGTCATAGGTCTTCCCGGTGTGCTTCAGCAGAATCTCGTTCAGCTTCCGCTTCATCCGCAACAGCTCCTTGGCGTGGATTTCGAGTTCCGTCGCGGTCCCCTCCATCCCGGCCAGCGGCTGGTGAATCATGATCCGGCTGTTGGGCAGCGAGTTCCTCTTCCCCTTCGTCCCGGCAGTGAGGAGCAGTGCCCCCATGCTGCTCGCCTGACCCAGGCAGTACGTCGCCACGTCGCAACTGAGGTACTGCATGGTGTCGTAAATGGCCATGCCGGACGTGACCGACCCGCCGGGGGAGTTGATGTACAGATGGATGTCCGCCTTGGGATCATCGAACTGCAGGAACAGGAACTGGGCCACCAGCGCGTTGGCCAGGGTATCCGTCACCTGTGTCCCGAGGAACACGATGCGGTCCTTGAGCAGGCGGCTGTAGATGTCCATGGCCCGCTCTTCGCGGCCGGACTTTTCGATGACGTAGGGAATCAGTGTGGACATGTGGTGGGGCTTATGGAGAGTCGGGAGTCGGGGGTCGGGAGTCGGGAGCCGGAAAGTCTCTGGCTGATGGCTGATCGCTGACGGCTACTTCGCTTCGACCGGCTTGGGCTTCTTCTTGTCGCGCTTGATCGGCACGACCTCGTCGACCAGTCCGTACTCCTTGGCCTGGGCCGAACTCAGGTAGCGGTCGCGCTCGGTGTCCTTGGCCACGCGCTCGATCGGCTGGCCGGTGTGGTCGGCCAGAATCTTGTTGAGCAGCTCACGGGTCTCGATGATTTGGTTGGCCTGGATCTCGATGTCGGAGACCTGACCGCCGACCTGACCATACGGCTGGTGAATCATCATCTTGGCATTGGGCAGCATCTTCCGCTTCCCCGCAGCTCCGCCCGCGACCAGGACCGCGCCGCCGCTGGCGGCCAGTCCCACGCAGTAGGTGGCCACGTCGCACTCGATGAACTGCATCGTGTCGTAGATGGCGAGTGTGGCCGTGACCGACCCGCCCGGCGAATTGACATACAGGTGGATGTCCTGATGCCGGTTCTCATTTTGGAGGTACAGCATCTTCATGACGATCATGTTCGCCATGCCGTCGTAGATCGCTCCGTCGACGAAGATGATCCGGTTCTCGAGCAGCAGGTCCCCGAGGGTCAGCTGGCGGGTCCGCGTGTAGTCCGCCGATGCAGAGGCGTTCTGGGGGTCGAGGTGAAACTGTTTGAGGTTCATGTGGTCCATGGGCAATCGCGGCAGGGCGTGAGAGGTCGAGTCCATCCAGTGGCGGCGTTCCCTCTTGAGGGTGGGCGGGATCGGGGCGAGGAGAGTCGAACTCACCGCACCACAGAACACCGCCGACCAAAGGGGGACTCCGGATTGTTCGCGATCCCGGTGAAGCGGTCAACCCCGGCATGGATCAGCCGAAACTATTGGGTGCCTTCATTCACGGGCCATCCGCCTCCATTCAATAACTTGCGAGCCGCGCACTCCGGCCCTCCACGATTGAATCCCCTCTCCACACCTGCGAGGATCAGTGTCGCCTTTCGCTCCGTGAAAGAGCGTCCTTTCGCGGAGCGAAAGGCAACTCTCGTAGCAGAATTCGTAAGAATTCCGCCGACCGCCAACACGCGGGCTATTCGGCCAAGACGGCGAAAGTCTGACGACTTCCGCTACGACACACACACCTCAGCGGGCTGCTGCGGCATGAAACCTCTCATCTTCATCTCCTCCGTCTCGCGCGAGCTGCGGACGGCCCGGCAATTGGTGGCGAATACGCTGCACGCGCTGGGGTACGAACCGGTGTGGCAGGACATCTTTGAGACCAGCCCGGACGACCTGCGCGAGATGCTCCGCAAGAAGATCGACAGCTGCTCCGCCGTGCTGCAAATCGTCGGCCACGCCTACGGAGCCGAGCCGCCGACGCCGGACGCCACGTTCGGTCGCTGCTCGTACACCCAATACGAAGCCCTCTACGCCCGCTCGCGAAAGAAGCCGGTGTACTACCTGATCGCCGAGAACGATCTGCCCCGCGATGCCGCTGCGGAGACGATCGATACTCCCGTAGAACGGACGCCCACGTC
>JAYTFV010000046.1:0-8786 GCA_043734065.1 Planctomycetota bacterium | reverse complement strand
CATCGCGATCGGGTTCCGCACATCCGGCTCAGCTGCGAAGACGGAGACATGGAAGCCCGGCGGAACTTGAAAGCCCTTCGCAGCTTCTTCGGGAGGGAGTGGCAGGCCGGATTCTTTCGGTTCCGTGTCGTACGGAGTGGGGAAGGCTGGGGGTGGTGCAGGCTCTTGACTGAAGCCGACTGAGAGCAGTCCCGCGAGTGCGATGACAATGCCTGCTGCGGTGTGTTTCACGATGGTCCCTCGGCTGGCTGGATGAACGGGATGCTAGAAGCGAACAACTTACCAGACGAGAGGGAGGGATCGCACGTGTGTCGGTCGAGGAGCCTGGAGGCGGTGTGTGCATCCCAATCGTCGATGGAATTCCCATTCGCCATCGGCCCTGTTCTGAGCCGCGAAGCGGTGGCAGCATGTAGCCGTGGGTGAAACCCACGGAATTCGCATCCTCGAACCGAGCCAGCCGCGAAGCGGCGGCAGCAGGATCGGCGTGGCGTCGTTGGGTGTCAGAGACCTTCACGGTGACGGGGGGCTCGCTGTCGCCGCTTCGCGGCTGAAGATCATGCGGGAAGCGGGTCCGTGGGCTGCGCCCACGGCTACATGCTCCCGCCGCTTCGCGGCTGAAGAACAGCCTGTCGATCCGAGTCAAGTGGTGTGACCAGACCTCACCGACGTTTGGGACGCACGCACCCTGAAGGCTGGCCTCCGCTCAGAAGCGTTCTCAGAACCCAAGTGTCCAGGATGACGAGCCTCTGCTGCCCAGAGGCCCAGCATGGGACACGTGAAGTCGCTGTCCATTGTGCGAATCAGAGTACCCAGATTCCGGAATATGGAGAGGCGGCGAGGACTGCGGAATGCGAGACTGGTCTTGATATCCCGGTTTTGGCCCAGGTTGAGCGTACAATGCGCAGCTATCATCATGAGCAGCACACTTCTGGATTTTGAATGGATCACCGATTTTCGACGGGACAGGGAACTGATCGCTCCCCGGGATCCGCCAGGACGAGTATAATGAGGGATGGTAGTCCAGACACTGGAAGCGATTAGATGCTCCCCAGGCAGAGGCTTCAAACATGAAATCCAGGAGGTGTGTCATGTTGTCCGAATGTCAGACAGAGTCGATGGATCTGGAGCCGAAGCACCACAGCCTGATTATGGGTGTGGTTCGTGACGGCACTCAATGGCAACTCATGAGTGAGGCCTTGCAGAGACTGGGGGCGGAGGTCGAAGTCTTGCCGTGGCTGGAGTGTGCCAGGCTGATGGAGAATGGGGTCGACGAGAATTGTGAGCGTCAGTTCGGACGCATGGAACACCAGATGGTCCAGAGGTTTCAGGAGGTCTTGGCGGATGGCGAGATCGTCTTTGGAGCGGAAGTGGAACCGAATCTCGCCAATCAGGTTGCGAAAACAGCCATCGCCTGGGGAGCACACGATGTCGTCTATTACTGGGGCTGGATCGTGACGGTTTATGAATTCACGGACGAGTTGGGGAGTGAAGTGTGACCTCAGAGACGGGCTGCCCCTCTCCCCGGCGGGGCGATTCGGTCGCAGCTTGTCCGAAGACGAGCAGTGTCAGATCGTCCGCGAAGGACCGGTCACCCGCGAAGTCTCGGACCGCGCGCAGGGTCTCTGCCTGGAGTTGCTTCAGGGGGCCGGTGCCGTGTTCGACGATTGTCTGGCGCAGGCGTGCCTTGCCATACATCTCGCCCTCCTCAGAGAACGCCTCCAGCAAGCCATCGGTGTACCAGACCATGCGGTCCTCATTCGTCAGGACCAGTTCTTTCGTTTCGAATGTGGTGTCCGAGAGAATTCCCACTGGCATTCCAGTGGTGGCCAATTCGCGGAATCCATCTCTCGGATTCCACACGAGTCCCGGCGGATGTCCGGCGTTGACATAGACCAGTCGACGGGCCTGCGGATGCCAGATCGCCAGCAACATGGTCGCGAAACGTCCGGCGGGCAGCAGTGTCGAGAACCGCTTGTTAATCTGCCGGAGAATGCCCCCGGGTGTATCGTGCTGATCCGATGCACACAGCAGTAGGGCTTTGAGCAGGGCTGCGGCCATGGCCGAGGGCACACCGTGCCCCGCGACATCGGCAATCACAAGTAGCCAGGCCCCCGTCTTCAAGTGGATGAAATCGTAGTAGTCGCCGCCCACGTCATCCGCGGGTTGGTACTCGTGGCACACCTCCAGCCCGGCGATGGGACTCTCTGTCGGGAGCAGGTGTTGTTGAATCTGGCGAGCACTTTTCATTTCGCGATGGCGTTGCTGCTCGACTTCGTCCAGCGCCAGACTCATCAGATTCACCGAGGTCGCCAGTTCGGCCAGCTCGCGCGTGTGAGACGTTTGAATCTGGCCACCGAACTGCCCGCGCGCGATGACATCGACGGTTTGCGTCATCAGTCTCAGCGGTCGGGTCACGACTCGATAGACCACGATGTTGACGATCACAGCGGCAATCGCCCCGAGCAGTGCGAGTGTCCCCAGTTGCACAATCAGCTTCTGGCGCACGACCTGCTGCAGCTTGTGCGCATTCTCAGACACGATGACCACGATGCCGCGATCCTCGACCCCGCCAATGACGAACAGCGTACGATCAAGTTCCAGGGTCGACTGTCCGGTGTGGAAGGCAGTGGTCAGGGCCTCATCCGCAGCGGAGGGAGAGTCGCCCTGTGGGATCTGCCCGGCCTGGATGGAGGTTGATCCCTGATGGATCTGGATATGGATATGGTGATCGGTGGCATGGGCGGCCTGCATCTCGGTACAGACTTGGGAAATGTACTCTTGAACCGCCGCAGTGGAGTGCCCTTCCAGATGAGAGAGCGCTCCGTGAATCGTGATCGCCTCTTCGCGGACGCCATCTCTCGCATCGTTCAAGGCGGCTGACATCTCGCGCTGATATTCCACGCTCAGCAGAAAGACCAGCGCCAGCCCCAGAGGGAGATTGACTGCCATCAGCAGCCGCAGGCTGATTGGAAACGGTCGACTCCAGAACATCCGGGGAGAGCGGGGAACCGCCTTGAGGGGGTCCGTCATCGGCGATGTCATGAGTGCTACTCCGCAAAGCCCGCCGATGCGGCGTCGGGTTGTCGGGTGCGGAAGATGCAATACAGAACCGGGGTGAGCTGGAGGCTGAACAGGAGCGACATCACCATGCCTCCAATGACGACAATGGCCAGCGGTTGTTGCGTCTGTGAGCCGATGCGGGTCGACAGGGCAGCCGGGAGCAGACCAAAGATCGCAGTGAGGATCGTCATCAGGGCGGGCCGAATGCGGCGTTCACCCGCCACGAGAATGGCGTCCTCAATCTCATGTCCATCGAGTCGCAGGCGGTTGTAGGACGACACCATAATCAAACCGTTCATGATCCCGACTCCGAAGATCGAGATAAATCCGACGGCAGCCGAGATGCTGAAATGCGTCCCGGTGAGCAGGAGCGCTACGATCCCTCCGCAAAACAGCGCCAGCACATTGCCCAGGATCACGGCGACATCGACCAGCGAGTGAAACGCCAAGTACAGCAGGACGATCACCAGCGCGAACGACATCGGGATGACAATCATCAGGCGTTTCTGAGCGGTCTGCATTTCCTCGAACTCGCCCGCCCATTCAACTCGAAAGGGAGGCTTCACGATCTGGGCGGTCCGCGCCTGGGCGTCTTTGACGGTGCTGGCCAAGTCGCGGCCACGGACATCGAACTTAATTGCGATGAAGCGATTGCCCTGTTGCCGCCAGACTGTCGAGGCTCCCGGCTGGACGAAGTTTCCCCCCGGATTGGGACGCCCGTCGCGCCCCAGCGGCGTCACGAGATCCTTGAGCCGCCGATGGGGAGTCCGTGTGAGATCGTTGAGAGCGTCCGCCTTCTGAGAGCCCAGCAACGCGGGTGGAGTGACGCTCGATCCCCGTGCAGACGGTCCTTGGCCGGGGCCGGTGACGAGGTTGTGGGTCAGTGACGATTGGTCGTCCGAGGTGACCTGATTGTTCTGCACTCCGACCGGCAGATTGAGGATTGCGGTTTGCGTATTGCGAGTTCGTTCGGGGTACCGGACGGTGATGTCAAAGGAGCGTTCCCCCTCGACCATCCGCGACAGGGGTGTCCCTCCCACGGCGGTCTGTATCACGGTCTGTACGTCCTGGACACTCACATTCCACTGCGAGCATTTTTGCCGATCGACCGGGAAATCGAGGTTCGACTGGCCCAGGACATGGAAGATACCAGCGTTCTCCACTCCCCGCACGGCATTCAAGGCGATCATCATCTCTTCGGCTTGATCTTCCAGTCCCTGCAGGTCCGGGCCGATGATCTTCACGGAGTTCTCGCCCTTCACACCCGACATGGCTTCCAGCACGTTGTCGCGGATGTTCTGCGAGAAGTTCCAGTTCACTCCGACAAGGTTGCGGTCGAGCTCCAGGTTCATCTCCTCGACCAGTTCGGCCTTGGTCCGCGACCGTCCCAGTTCCGGCACAATCGGCCACTCGTCATGGGGCTTCATGGGGACAAAGAACTCCGCGTTGTAGAAGCCCGTGGGGTCCGTGCCATCGTCGGGGCGGCCAATCTGGGAGGCCACGCACTCCGACTCCGAATAACTTTTCATGATCGACATGGCCGATTTCGTCCGGGCGGTCACTTCCTCCAGCGACGCATTCAACGGAAAAGTGCCACGGACATAGATGTTCCCCTCCTCCAGTTGAGGCATGAACTCCTGACCCAACAGTGACAAACTGCCGATGACCACCACCGCGATCGCACCCACCCCCCCCAGAAAGAGCCAGCGATTCGCCAGACACCAGCGCAGCTGCCAGACATAACTGCGTTGCAGCCAGCGGACCATCGCATTGTCGGGCGTGGCCTTCACATTCTGGAGCAGCAGGACGCACAACACGGGTGAGAGGACGATCGACAGCAGCAACGCCCCTCCCAGGGCGAAAGCGTAAGTATGGGCCATCGGCTTAAAGATTTGCCCTTCGGGACCTTCCATCGTGAACAACGGAATGAAGCCGCAGACCATGATGAGTGTCGAGTACAGCAGGCTCTTCTGAATCTCGCTGGCGGCTTGGAGGATTCGCTCGCGCAGGGGTTTACTCGTGTCCGTATCCTGGCTCAGGTGGCGATAGATGTTCTCCACCATGATGACCGACGAGTCGACAATGATCCCGAAATCAACAGCCCCGATCGACAGCAGGTTGGCGGATTCACCCCGCATGTAGAGTGCTCCAAATGCGAACAGCACCGCCAGCGGAACATTGATCGCCACGATGATGGCCGTGCGGACATTGCTCAGGAACATCAACAGAATGACCGCCACGAGAACCATTCCGACGACGAGATTTTCCCGCACGGTTTCCGTCGTCATGTGAATCAAATCGGTGCGGTCGTAATACGGTTCGATCTGGACGCCGGGGAGCAGACGACCGGGCGTGTGGTTCATGTCCTGGATCAGCTTGTCGATATCTTTCAGGGCGGGGAGCGAGTCGTCTCCCTTGCGCAGCAGCACGATGCCCTGCACCACATCATCGTCATCCTGCCACTGACGCTGGCCCTCGGCGTTCAGCTTCTCATGCCCAGCCTGGTCCGTGCGGGGTGTCGAGAACATCACCCGTCCCAGCCGCGAGAGATGACTGACGATCACCCCCTGAGCTGCGACATCCGTCTCCGGCTGGAGCGGCCCGCCATCGACGATGTCGTTGACGCGGATCGGAATGTTGTTGACCGACGTGATGACGATCTGCCGAATCTCGCGCAGACGGTTCTGCTCATCGGCCCGCAGGTAGTCGCGCGCGGCTTCTGGCGTCGACATGCCGAGCGCCTTCTCCAGCGGGTCTTCGCCGTACCCGATCAGCCCCAGCGAGCGGACCACTTCCACGGTGCCGCCCGTTGTCAGGTACTGCGCCCCCACGTTGGAGTTGCTGTTCTGAATGGCGGTCGACAGCATGCCCAGCGTGATCCCGTACCGCTGCAGGCGGTCGGGATCGGGGATGATCTCATAGCGTTTCGTCGTGCCGCCATAACTGGCCACATCGGCGATGCGCGGGACGCGGCGGAACGTCCGTTCCAGAGTGAAGTCCTCCAGGCTCTTCAGATCGTTGAGGGTGTAAATCGGACGGCCCAGTGCGTCCTGCGGATTGCGGAGGATGTACCGCATGATCTCCCCGGTCGGGGAGGTCGGGGAGATGACCGGTTTGACACCATCGGGCAACTCGGCCAGCCGCAACCGATTGATGACCTCCTGCCGGGCATCGATCAGCGGAATGCCATACTCAAACTGGCAGCGAATGTGCGCGAGCTGAAACAGCGACTCGCTGCGCATGGAGGTCTGCCCCGGCATGCCGGAGAGGGCCACTTCAATCGGCACCGTGACCTGCCGCTCCATTTCCTCCGCCGAGGCTCCCGGAAACTGAGCGAGCACTTCCACGATCGCCGGGGCCGGATCGGGATAGGCTTCCACGTTGATGTGAACGAACGAGTACCCGCCTGCCGCCAGTAAAGCGAGGGCTAACAGGCACACCACCAACCGTGAATTGACAGCCCATTGGATGAGGCGATGGATCATGGGAGTTTCTCGCCTTCGGAACCGGACGTTGCGGCGGACGTTGCGGGCGATGGCTTGGCGGATGGTGCGGCGGACGGCACGGGGGATGGCGACGGAATTCTCGTGGCGGCTGAAGCCGCTTGCAGCTCATCCAGAGCCGCCAGCAACTCCACCGTGCCCGTCGTCACGACATATTCTCCAGCAACCACCCCCCGCTTGGCATCAGTCCGCAGCAAGACGCTGCCGGGTTCGCGTCGGACCAACTCGACCCGGCGGAGTTGAAACACGGGGCGCGACGGATCGGGCTGGGCTAACACCAGTGTCTGATTCTTGCGCTCCACCAGAGCGCTGGCGGGGAGTCGCAACTGGCCGGGCGGCGGCCGGATCTGAATCACCGCCTTGATGAACTGTCCGGCTCGGAGTTGCTGCTGAGGGTTGTCGACCCAGCCCATCACCAGAGCGGTGTGTTGATTCGGATCGATGATGTTTCCAATGCGGTCGAACGCCCCCGACTGCACGGACATATCTGGTGAGGCAGGCACGGAGATCGTCCAGTTCCGCGCGGTCTGGGTCAGGCGATCCAGTCGCGGGAGATCCTCTTCATAGGCGTATGCCACGACGCGGAGTCGCGACAGGTTTCCGATCTTGAACAGATCGTCGTTGCTCTCCACCAATTGACCCGGTGCCACATCGCGTTCCAGCACCACTCCGTCGAAGGGGGCTCGGACTTCGATCCGCGCCCAACTGGAGATCAAGTCTTCGTGAGGCGTCGGTTTTCCCGCGATAATGTTGGCGGCCTCCTTGCGGACTTCTTCAATCTCAGCGGGCTGAATCCGCAGCACACTCAGGGTTCGCGATGCCCGATCGACTGCGATCCGGTCGCCTTCCACCACACGTTCCAAATCCAGGATCGTCCGGCCCGCCACCGCTCCCTCTTTGGCCAGCGGGCGGAGGCGTTCGAGTTCCGCCGTGTCATGATGCTGTTGCGACAGGGCGTCGACTAACTCGCTTTTCTTCTCGCCAAGTTCGCGACTCCAGATCACCGCCAGCAGTTCACCCTGCTTCACAGGATCGCCGACAGAGACCGAGCGAGACGCCCCTTCGGGCTGGGGCAGTTCGACGACCTCTCCGTCAAATCGAGACCGAATCCCGGCATACTTTTCCGGGTCGAGTGTCAGCGTCCCCGACATTTGCAGGGGGACCGGGGTCGAGTCCGCCAGGGCCACACTCGTCGTCACTCCCATCTGCCGGATCACATCCGCCGGGAGTTCCAGGGCCTCAGCGATCCCCACGGCCAGCTTGGCGGAAGGTTTGGCGACTGCCGCCTTCTGGGCCTCGGTGTCCGGCGCTGGCCGCAGCCTCTGGACGAGTTTGGGCCCCCATAGGGCCGTCGCTCCCACCAAGGCGATGACGAGGACCACTTCGATAATGCGACGGGCCGATTTCACAGATGATCCTTCACGGGGCACACGGTCTGATGGTCACGGTAACGACGCTGCCAGCCCACGGCCAGCCCTCGCGGGGGGGCGCACTCTCTATTGTATGCACCCGGTCAGACATCCCTGTTTCATTTTTCCCCCAGAACTCGCGGCACGTCTGACTCTGCCACATGAGTCAGCGCCGGTGCGGGGAGCGGGGCCGGAGCAGCGGGTGGATTTTGCGGGAGAGGCTGCGGGATGTCGGTCGCGGCGGGCGAGAGCGACTTGACCAACTGGATGGCCACAGCATCTTCCGGAGCCAGTTCGACGGCACGTTTCAGCCAGGTCAGAGCCGGGTCAGGCTGTCCGAGAATCAGATACTGGTATCCCAGCAGGAAGGCTCCAAACGGGGAGTCCGGGTTCTGCTTCTGAGACGCTTCCAGAGTGCGGAGTGCCGTCTCGTAGTCCGCGGGATTGCCATACAGGGCTGCGACTTGGCCCCACACGGGACGAGTCCCGAAGTGTTCGACTTCGTGGGCCTCAATGGCCGCGCCCTGGGAATCTCCGGTGTTGAACAGTGCCAGCATCAGGAGTTCGTGGACTCGGGCATCTTCGTTCATTTCGATGGCGGCATGCCCCGCCTGCTTGATGGCTGCCTGGTAATCCCCGGCCTTGAATGCGGTTTGGGCTGCCAGCAGGTACTGCTCTCCGGTCAGGGTGGGAGTGTCGGGTCCACTGCTCGTGAGCCCGTTCGCAGCCACCGCCCCGGTGCCGCGATTCCTTCCGTAGTGATTGACGTAGTAATAGTAATTGTACGTCCGGCTGTAGGGGACGCCAGACAGAT